>JAUIGQ010000082.1 GCA_030429925.1 Bacteroidia bacterium
TAATCCAAATTTCAGTATCGTTGTCTACGTACTCTTGAGGAACTGTCTTTTTAATAACCTCTTCTCTAATCGCTTCTTGGAGTTGAACCAAGGTCAGATTATCTGAATGCTGAGTAGAGATCACAATAGCATCTATTCTTATAGGCTTATTGTTATCGTCATATTCTATGGTAACCTGAGATTTAGAATCTGGTCTTAGGTAGGTGATATCCTTGTTTTCCCTTCTCAAGGCAGCTAACTCCTTTAAGAGTAAATGAGAGATCTCCAATCCTAATGGCATATAGCTATCCGTTTCATTGGTAGCATAACCGAACATCATTCCCTGGTCACCGGCGCCTTGATCTTCTTTATTTGCTCTTTCAACTCCTTGATTGATATCTGGTGATTGTTCATGGATGGCTGAGAAAACTCCACAGCTATTTCCATCGAACATATATTCTCCTTTGTTGTATCCGATCTTATTGATCACTTCTCTGGCAATCACTTGCACATCCAGATAAGCGGTAGATTTAACTTCACCGGCAAGTACTACCTGTCCTGTGGTAACCAATGTTTCGCATGCAACCTTTGAGTCCTTGTCGAAAGCAAGGAAATTGTCGATTAATGCGTCTGAGATCTGATCAGCAACCTTGTCGGGATGCCCTTCAGATACTGATTCTGAGGTAAATAAATATGACATATTTTCTTCTGAAATTTAGCCCGCTAAATTACAAAATAGCAGGCGATATTAAAACGTTATTTGACCGTCTCCTGACGGGTTAATTGTTTGAAGATATCTTCAATGCTAGTTTTCTGTTTCTGCAAGGCAAGAACTGATAGCTCCTCTTTTACAGCAAATTGGAACAGGTCATTTCTGATATCTATCTCTGCTTTGTGCTCTATCACCCATTTCTTGCCATCAGCAGAAGTAACTTTTACTACGCCTTGAATGCCTTTCAATTTTGATTCAAGAACTTCCTTGTCGAATTCTACTTCAATGATAGCCTTGCTGCTAAAGATGTTGCTCAATTTGGATGTTTGATCGTTCGCTACGATCTCTCCATTGTTGATGATGATCACCCTTTCACAAATTGCTTCAACTTCTTGCATGATATGCGTAGATAACATCACGGTTTTCTTCGCACCGATCTCTTTGATCAGTCCTCTGATCTCCTCCAATTGGTTGGGATCAAGTCCGGTAGTAGGTTCATCCAATATCAATACAGGTGGATCGTGGATAAGAGCCTGTGCCAGACCTACTCTCTGTTTATAACCTTTTGAAAGCTCACCTATCTTCTTCGATTGCTCTTTTTCCAATCCTACCAATTGGATCATTTCATCAATGCGTGCTTTTGCATTTTTGATCTTATAGATATCAGCTGTGAATTTCAGTGATTCCCTAACATACATATCGTAATAAAGGGGGTTTTGCTCTGCTAGATAGCCGATCTGGGACTTGACCTTTAAAGCTTCTTTGTTAACATCCAATCCGTTAACCGTTACTTTTCCTTCCGTAGCAGGAAGAAAAGCTGTAATGATCTTCATCATGGTTGACTTCCCTGCTCCGTTCGGTCCTAAAAATCCTACGATCTCTCCTGCTTTCACTTCAAAGCTCACATTGTCCAATGCCTTCTGCTCTCCGTACAACTTACTTACACTCTCAACTTTGATAGACATGCTTCAATCTCTTTTAAGCGTAGCGAAATTACTAATTTAGGATGCTAAAAGTAGAAGATTGAAAGCAGTAGTCAGGAAGTCGACAGGCAGTTGGTATGAGATTGAGGATGAAAAGGGTAAGGTCTATGAAGCTAGATTGAAAGGAAAAATGCGTACCATGGATCTCAAAAGCACTAATCCTGTAGCTGTTGGAGATAAGGTAGATGTTGATCTGGTAAATGGAGAAGCACTCATAAAAGATATAGAAGAGCGGAAGAATTACTTGATCAGACGGTCGATCAATCTTTCAAAACAAACCCAGATCATTGCTGCCAACATCGATCACTTATTTGTAGTGATCACTCTCAAGGATCCGGTCACCTTCAAAGGTTTTGTAGACCGAGTGTTGGTGGGTGCAGAGGCCTACAGAATACCGGCAACCTTGATCTACAACAAGATGGATCTTTACTCAGAAAAGGAGTTGAGGGAATTGGAAGAGTGGGTTGAGATCTATCAAAAAGCCGGTTACCGACAATTGAAGATCAGTGTAATCAAAGAAGAAGGGTTGGATGAATTAAAGGAACTGATGAAAGACAAGGTCTCCATTTTTAGTGGACATTCAGGGGTCGGGAAAAGTAGTTTGGTCAATGCCCTGGACCCAAAGATCGAGCTAAAGGTTCAAGAGATCTCGGGTTATCATAAGTCGGGACAACACACTACCACTTATGCAGAGTTACATCATCTAGCATTTGGAGGAAGTATTATTGATACTCCCGGAATAAAGGGTTTTGGCAATGTTAAGATGGAAAAGAATGAGATCTGTCATTTTTTTCCTGAGATGAGGAAGAGAATGGAAGATTGTAAGTTCAACAATTGCCTGCATATCAAAGAGCCAAATTGTGCCGTCAAAGAAGCGGTTGCCAAAGGGGAAATTGCTGAAAGTAGATACTTCAATTATTTGGCGATGTATGAAGAGGATGATGATGAGGTGTATAGGCAAAAAGGCTATTGAGTCTCGAATCTAGAACCTAGAGTCTGGAAGATATGGATGTAATCGATTCATGACTAAGGTAATTTTAAAAAGGATATCATTGAGAATAGTTATACAAAGAGTTAGTGAAGCTAAGGTTGAAGTTGAGGAGCAGCTGATCGGTAGTATTGGCAAAGGACTATTGCTGCTGCTAGGCGTGGAGGAAGCTGATTCGGAAGAGGATGTTGACTGGTTGTGCAAGAAGGTGATTGGTATGCGGATCTTCAGCGATGAAGAAGGGAAGATGAATCTAGATGTGAAGGATGTACAAGGAGAGATCTTGGTAGTAAGTCAGTTTACTCTACACGCTTCCACCAAA
Organism: Bacteroidia bacterium; assembly: GCA_030429925.1. Classification (GTDB taxonomy): domain Bacteria; phylum Bacteroidota; class Bacteroidia; order Flavobacteriales_E; family Vicingaceae; genus UBA1494. The sequence continues at coordinate 2,985 of JAUIGQ010000082.1, forward strand.
AAAGGAAACCGACCTTCTTTTATCAAGTCGGCCCATCCACAAAAGGCTGAAGAGTTGTATGAATCTTTTAAGAAAAAGCTAGGTGTGCATTTGGGAAAAGATGTTGCCTCCGGAGCATTTGGGGCCAATATGCAGGTGAGTTTAGTGAATGACGGACCGGTTACGATTTTAATCGATTCAAAGAATAGAGAATAAACTAGAAAGTCAGGCTGAGCGGAGTCGAAGCCACTTTGACAAGACTTTTCAATTGTCTGAGATTTCGACTCCGCTCAATCTGACAATTGAAAAATTAAGAGAATGAAAATTAGTGAAGCCCAACAACAAGTCGATAACTGGATCAAGGAATACGGAGTAAGATATTTCAACGAACTCACCAATATGGCTCAGCTTACGGAAGAAGTAGGAGAGGTGGCCAGGATCATCGCCAGAAGATACGGAGAGCAATCTGAGAAGGAAAGCGATAAGGAAAAGGACCTTGGTGATGAATTGGCGGATGTATTCTTTGTGTTGATCTGTTTGGCCAATCAAACAGGTGTGGATTTAGAAGCGGCTTTAAAAAGAAATATTGAAAAGAAGAGTAGAAGAGATGCCGACAGACACCAAAACAATTTGAAGCTGAAGGAGTAGGTTGTTATAGCATCATGCTAAAGCTGATCAAATAGATATAGAAAATACTGGCCTCTCTGGAATTTTCTAGCTCAAGATAAAGCATTAATCCGTGTACGATCAAACCAATTCCTGAAATAGACATGAGTAATGCTTCAAAAGGGAGACCATTTATTCTCACGAATAAGGCAGGATAAAAAGTGAATTGACCAATCAATCCTATAATGCTGCTCCATCTCTTCTGATTCCATAGAGGATCTTTCCTTATTTGTGAGAGATGATAGATTGGAAAGATCCAAATAGAAGGAAGTAGAATATATTTGTAATCCAACCCTAAATATCCATTTAATCTGTAGATTATCAAGACTAGGATCAGAGGTGCGAGCTTTCTCAAATAAAAGAGGAACGAATTTTTACTCATAAAAAAAGCCCTTTCGGTTAAGAAAGGGCTTAAGTTAAGAATTTGAACTTTTACTCCGCAAGAACAATGATCTTGTTGTGATTTACTTCAACAACTCCACCATTTACTTCAAAAAAATGTTCCTGATCTGAAGAATCGATCACTTTGATCTCTCCTTTTTTCATGGTAGCTACCATGGGAGCGTGATTGTTCTTGATACCGAACTTTCCGTCAGAACCGGGGAAAGTAGCAAGGCTAATTTCACCGCTGTAGATGTTCTTGTCTGGAGTTACAATTTCTATTGTCATAATATTTAAGCTTCAATGTGCTCAAATCACACTTCGAGTTTATCCTGAGCGTAGTCGAAGGACTCAGTGTGACGTTCCAAATAAAGTCAAGCTCCCTGAGGCTCTCGAAGGGAGCGCTTAGTTTATTTATTCTCAGCCAACATTTTCTCTCCAGCCTCGATCGCTTCTTCGATGGTACCTTTCAAGTTAAATGCAGCTTCCGGATATTTATCAACTTCACCATCCATGATCATATTAAATCCTTTGATGGTATCTTGAATATCAACCAATACACCTTTTAGTCCTGTAAATTGCTCTGCAACATGGAAAGGCTGAGACAAGAATCTCTGAACCCTTCTAGCTCTGTGAACAACCAACTTATCCTCTTCAGAAAGTTCGTCCATACCCAAGATGGCAATAATATCTTGAAGTTCCTTGTATCTCTGTAAGATCTCTTTTACTCTTTGAGCAGTATCATAGTGCTCCTTTCCAACGATCTCCGGAGTCAAGATCCTAGAAGTTGAATCCAATGGATCAACTGCAGGGTAAATACCTAGCTCAGCAATTTTTCTTGAAAGTACTGTAGTTGCATCCAAGTGGGCAAAAGTTGTTGCAGGAGCAGGGTCGGTCAAGTCATCCGCAGGTACATATACCGCCTGTACAGAGGTAATAGATCCTGATTTAGTTGATGTAATCCTTTCCTGCATCGCACCCATCTCAGTTGCCAAGGTAGGCTGGTATCCTACCGCTGATGGCATCCTACCCAAAAGTGCAGATACTTCAGATCCAGCTTGCGTAAATCGGAAAATGTTGTCGATAAAGAAAAGGATATCCTTTCCTTGTCCATCGCCGCCACTTTCACCATCTCTAAAGTACTCGGCCAAGGTCAATCCAGAAAGTGCAACTCTAGCACGTGCTCCCGGAGGCTCATTCATCTGTCCGAATACAAATGATGCTTTAGATTCTTTTAACTCTTCTCTATCGATAGCTGAAAGATCCCAGCCACCTTTTTCCATTGATTCGATGAACTTCTCGCCGTACTTTACAATACCTGCCTCGATCATCTCTCTCATCAAGTCGTTTCCTTCACGAGTTCTTTCTCCAACACCTGCAAACACTGATAATCCACCGTGACCTTTTGCAATGTTGTTGATCAGCTCCTGGATCAATACTGTTTTACCTACACCGGCACCACCAAACAAACCGATCTTACCACCTTTTGCATAGGGTTCGATCAAGTCAATAACTTTGATACCTGTAAATAATACTTCAGTCGCTGTAGATAAATCTTCAAATTTTGGTGGATCTCTGTGAATAGGAGAACCATTGGTTGTATCTAATCTTTCGATACCGTCGATAGCTTCACCAACAACATTGAATAGTCTTCCTTTGATCTCTTCACCGATTGGCATCTTGATAGGTGCTCCGGTTGCAATAACCTCAGCTCCTCTGCTCAAACCTTCAGTAGAATCCATAGAGATGGTTCTAACTGTATCCTCACCAATGTGAGTTTGAGTTTCTAATACCACCTTTTCACCAGTAGATTTGGTTACTTCTAGGGCGTCAAGAATATCGGGTAATTTAGTTCCTTCTTTCTCAAAACTTACGTCCACAACAGGACCGATGATTTGAGTGATTTTTCCAGTGTTTACTGACATTTTCTTTTAGATATTTATATAAAAGGCTCGCTAAAATTCGGCTGCAAAAGTAGAGCTTTTTTCACTCAAAAAGAAAGCATTACCGATATTTTTAATTTGCTAATTTTGATAGCTCTAAAAATGCGCTCCAGCAAGCAATTTTCAAATAAAGTAAAGAGGGTAGGTGAAGGTATATCAAGGGCTTGAAAGTTTCTCTAAATTAGACAATGCAGTTGTTACAACAGGAACCTTCGACGGGGTTCATATTGGTCATAAGCAGATCCTGAAAAGGGTGAATGAGATCGCTGCCAAAACCAAAGGAGAAAGTGTACTTCTTACTTTCTACCCTCACCCTCGAATGGTCTTGCAAGAAGACTCCGACCTGAAGCTGCTCAATACCATTGAAGAGAAGACTGAATTGCTTAGAGAAGCAGGGATCCAACATTTGATCATTCAACCTTTTACCAAAGAGTTCAGCAGAACTACTTCCCTGGAGTATGTGAGAGACATTCTGGTGAATACCATTGGAACCAAGAAATTGGTCATTGGTTACGACCATCATTTTGGAAGAAATCGAGAAGGTTCTTTTGAACATCTGAAAGATTACGGACCGATCTATGGATTTGAGGTGGAAGAGATCTCCGCTCAAGACATAGATGATGTGAAAGTGAGCTCCACCAAGATCAGAAGATCTGTTGAAGAAGGGGATATTGAAACTGCCAATACTTATTCCGGTAGTCCCTATCCGATCAGCGGGGTGGTAATTGGCGGAGAAAAGCTGGGCAGGCAATTGGGCTTTCCAACGGCCAACATCAAGATAGGCAATAAGTACAAATTAGTTCCTCCGAATGGTGTGTATGCTGTTAAAGTAGATTACTCAGGCGAAACTTTTCTTGGTATGATGAATATCGGTAAGAAACCAACATTCGAGAAAAACGGGAAACAAAGGTTTATAGAAGTTCATCTTTTGGATTTTGATGCTGACCTTTATGGGGAATATTTGGAGATCAAACTCTACAAAAAAATCAGAGAAGAGAAAAAGTTCGACTCTAAAGAAGAGTTGGTTGCTGAAATAGAAAAAGACGAAGTGAGGATCAGAAATTATTTTGAGAACAAATGAGAGTTAGCCTAATCATATTTCTAGTTTTTGCTTGTTCGCAGTTGTACGCTCAGTCGGAATCTACCTTTACCTCATTGCGTGTAGCTAAGGAAGATCCTATTGTGGTGGAGTATCTAGACCTTCAAAAGAAGAAATACAACCGCTTGCCCGACAGTCTATTCATCTTTTCTAACCTTTTAGAACTCAATTTGAGCAAGAACAATATTGATCTATTGGGAGAAGAAATAGGAGAGCTCAAACAAATTCTGAAACTGGATCTCAGTAAGAATGATATTACTATCGTTCCACCACAAATTGGAAATCTGATCGGATTGGAAGAACTGGTGCTAAGCAAGAATAATATTGAAACGCTTCCGAATGAAATTATAAAGCTCAAGAATTTGAAAATATTGAAGCTGGATGGAAATGAGATGACTACCATCCCTTCCTTTTTACACAATATGCCACATCTGGAATTGCTGGATCTTCGTCAACTCAATTTAGAGGATGAGGATCTGATCAATCTCAATCAGAGTATTCCCAATACTCGCATCTTATATTCTACCAACTGCCCTTGTGGGTTCTAGAATTTCAAGTTCAATCCCACCAAATAGTTTCTGAATGCCTGAGGATAGTAAAAGTTCTCAGTGATGGTCTGTCCATAGATATAAGAATAGGTATATCCATTGGCGGCATAATCTTCACTGAATACATTGTTCACTAGCAGCTGCAATTGAATGTTCTTGATCAGTTTGTTCTTAATAGAATATTGCATTCTCACATTGTTCACTAAATAGGCATCTAGCTTTCGGCTTTCATTCGAAGTATTATCTAAATATTGGTCTCCTACATAGTTGGTCAACCAAGCGATCTCAAATCCTTTGAATGCCTCATATCTTAACTCGGCATTTGCTATGATCTCAGGAGAAAAAGCAATATCCGTTGTGCCCAGATCTGTTACAACTTCTGTTGCCGGGAATTCGGCATAATCATACAAGACCTCAGAGAAATTTTCGATCTTATTCTTGCTAAAGGTTGCATTTGCATTGATACTAAGTCTAGGAGTGAATGCATAAGTAGATTGGATCTCAATTCCCCTTCTATAGCTCTTATCTACATTTTGACGAATAGGACTACCAACATCATTCAGTGCTCCTGTAAGCACAAGTTGATCTTCGTATTCCATTAAATACAGATTCACTGAAAGAATATAGTTTCTACTTCTTTTTTCAACTCCCAATTCATAGTTGATCATCTTTTCTGCTTTGTTGGCAAGGTTTGGATCCTGATCTACCAGGTCTGCTCTGTTGGGCTCTCTGTTGCCCAATCCGCCGAATAGGGATATGTTCCAGCTGGATGAAGGGGAATAGTTGAATCCAGCTTTTGGATTGTAGAATTGATACTCTTCATCAATATCTATCATTCTTTGATCATTATCTGTTCCCTTAGTCTTGTAGCTGATCATTCGGTATTGCAGATCGGCAAAGACATCTACTTTTTTGCTGAATCGGTGGAATGTTTTCACATAGATATTACCATCATTCTTCACCGCATCATTGAAATAATAGTTTTGCTCAATGAAGGAGTTGGAGGCATATTGAGCCCAGATGATCTCACCAAAGTGATCACCCAGATATTGGTTGAAACCACCTCCTATGGTGGCATTACTATTCTCTCCGCTGCCAATGATGGTCGAGAAAGTAAATCCGTAGAAATCATTATCCAGCCATCGCCTCCTTACAAGGTCTGAACTATTGATCGTATCTGTAAGTGTGGTAATGGGCTCTAGATTGTAGGTGCTAAAGGAGTCGTCTTTTCTAAACTCTTCAAAATACCCACTGCCATCAGTATAATGTAAGGACAGATTAGTGGTTACCTTCTTACTTATTTGGTGAGAAAAGTGAAGTTGATAGTGATCTTGATTATAGTTGTCTACTTGATTTTCATAGAGGTAGTAATTATAAGTCCTACCCGAGTTTAACAGATTGTCTTTTCTGAAATCCGGCATACCTTCATTTGCTGCATGCTCTTCCATGGCTGTAGGGTTGTCATTGAACCTGGACTCAGGTGTCCCATACCAAGATTGATAGGTTCTTTCCCTTCCGCCAAAAGTGATCGCTTTTATGGTTGTTCTTTCCCCATAATATCCTCCGGATAGATAGTAAGATTGGAGATCTGAACTTGCTCGATCGATATATCCATCCGAATTAAGCTGCGACAATCTACCTTCAAATACAAAGTGCTCATCGATCAATCCGCTTCCTACTTTAACAGTATGCTTTCTGGTATTGAAAGAGCCAAATGAATTGTTTAGTTCTGCATAGGCCTTCTGATTCAGCCCGGTTGATTCTAGATTAATGGTTGCTCCAAATGCTGCAGCTCCATTTGTTGAAGTTCCAAGTCCTCTTTGAATTTGAACACTTTCCAAGGAAGAGGCAAAATCAGGAGTGTTTACCCAAAAGACACCGTGAGACTCCGCATCATTAAGGGGAATTCCATTGATGGTAACATTGATCCGGCTTGCATCACTTCCTCTAATCCTAAGTCCTGTATAACCAACCCCTGCTCCGGCATCGGAATAAGTGACTAAAGAGGGGCTTAATTGAAGCATATAAGGGAGGTCTTGTCCAAGATTCAATTTTTCAATTTCTTCCTTGCTAATATTCGAGGAAGTTGTTGGCGTTTCTGCGTTAGCCCTTGTCGCTGAAATGATCACCTCTTCTGTTTGATAAGACCTTCTTTTCAATTCTATGATCATTTCACGACCGGTTGAAATAGTTACGGTGTCAGATTCGTAACCAATAAAACTTATGATCAACTTGGTCTCTTGGTCGTTTTTTAGATTGAGCTCAAAAACTCCATCTGTTTTTGTTGAAACTGCTTTGAAGGAGTTGAGCACCCTTACAGTTGCTCCAACTAATGGATCTCCGCTTTGAGTTTCAATTACCTTCCCAATCAACTTTTCTTGGGCATTCAACTGAAATAAGAATAGGAGGAATGAGATGGTCAATACACACTTTTGCATAGTAGGTCGATTCTTTAAAAATGTGGGTATTGCCTTTCATCGGTATGTTTCCGATGTATTCCCTGCGTCCGCATTACCGGTATCAGGTTCAATGGGTATGATCTCAGCCGATGTTAGGCACCCCTTTTTGTTAAGTGCAAAGCTAGTAATTTATTTAGAGGGTAATTATTTCATCTTAGTTCATTTTTGTCTTGAAACAAAAACGAACCAAAAAATTCAAGGCTGTGTTTGAATCTTTTGAAATTCACAGCTACACTTCACTATCTCACCCCAACTCGCAAACGCCATTATCCCTCCCGAAAGATCGGGAGCGATGGCTGAGCTCAAACAAGGGTTCGATGGCCGCTTCGCTTTAGCTGGAATTTCTATCATCTTCAAACAAGGCCGAGTTTATCATGCCTTGGGCATGATGTGTTTTTATCGAAGCAGCAAAAATTCCGGCTTTGGTTTCGCAGGCCGGGTACCCATGCTTTGAAGAAAGCGTTCAATTTTTGCGCCTTTATGGTTCGCAAAAATTAGCTTTTGAAAAGACAATGGGTTGACGAGAAACCCGCCGGCAGCTTTTTGTTTCTTTTTGGCTAACCAAAAAGAAATTAAAGAATATCATACAAAAGAAAATGAACTAAGGTGAAATAAAGTGTCAATGATAAATTAATAAAGATCATTTGAGAGGAGTTAAAAATACTTTTCAATTACCCGAATACCATTATCTAATCTATCAGCCCCAACACCATTAATAATTTCATATTTAGAATGAGAGTGATCCAAATAGGTTTTATGCTTTTCAAAAAGCATGAGTCGATCTGATTCAGAAGGGTGCTCTCTTAAGGGGTCATTTTCATAAGGGAGGTCGGGATAGCATAGCAGACTAAGGGGGTAATCTTCAGCCTTCCAAAGCGCGGTTAACTTTGGATCTATTTGACCAAATTTTATTTCCGACCAGATCAAAAAATTGAGGGTGTTGGTATCACAGAAAAGAAAACCATTTGATCGTTGAGCAGCTTTTTGCTCTTCTTCTAGTAGTTGAATAAGCAGTTCTTTTTTAGTGATTAGCTCATCAATTTGGGTTGTTTTTTGGTCTAGAAAGTTGGCTATTTGAGTTTGCTCCTGTAT
>JAUIGQ010000083.1 GCA_030429925.1 Bacteroidia bacterium
CTATATAGATGGGCCCACTTTCACTATTCAAGATGGCTGCTCTTACCTTGGCTCCTTCCTCTAAAAAGATCCTATCGCCAAAAACAGTATTGGATGGGTCCAAATCCTGGCTCTTCCTTCCTCTGGTTAATAGCTCAAAGTCATTCTCTAACTCGTCTGCATTCATGCTGAACACATCCCACAAATAAGATATCCTTCTATAAGCCTTATCATAGGAAACGCTTTCTTCAAGTTCAATATCTTCAAGATCATCAATTTTCAGCTTGCTACCCGTTCTAAAAGCCAGTACCCTATCCTCTTCATCAACCAAGGCTGATTCTAACTTTAAGTCTTTTATTGCCTTGGCAAGCTCGTTGTTTGCGAGAAGATTTGCACTGACATACAGATTATCAGATCCATAGTTGGCAGTATACTTCTTTTGCAAATAATCTGCAGTAAGAAAAGACACTTGGTCCTCTGTCCATCTTTTCTCCCATTTTTCCTTAAGGGTCAGAATACCACATCGAAATTCGGCTATTGGTCTTGTATAGGTCAGGGGAAGCAAATCTTCCCTTCCTTCGTCAAAAAGTATAATATTCATATCAATCTTTGTCACAAAAATAGCTTAATAAAGATAGTTCAAATACCTTCGCAGCATGTATCGAAAAGATAAGATCCGACTTGGACTGTCCATCACCTTATTAGGGGTCATTTTCACCACCTATTTTCTCACTGACAGTAAGGAAATTGCAGGCTACTCCGCTTTGATCAGTCTCGCCGTTTGGTTAGGTGCCATCTATTTCTTTAGAAAGGAGAACTAGATCACTTCCTTTTCAATAATAACAGAGGTAAAAGGGTAAGGTCTGTAATGACTGCAAACAATAAGGTCATGCTTACAAACAAGCCAATATAAAATGTGCTCATAAAGTCAGAGAATAACAGACTTATAAAGCCACCAAGTAGAATAATAGTGGTAATAATGATCGCCTTTCCTGTTGAAATAAAAGTTCTTCTGACTGCCAATAGATTTGTTCTTCCTGACTTGATCTCTTGATGGTATCTACTTAGAAAATGGATAGTATCATCTACTGCTATACCAAAAGCAATAGTAAATACAATGGCTGTCGACATATTCAGATCGATCTTGGCGAAACCTATGAATCCAGCTGTCAATAATATGGGAAAGATATTAGGCACCAGAGAGAGGAAGGCCATTTTCACCGATCTGAACAAGATACCCATTGAGAGTGCGATCAAGGCGAATGCTGTTAAGAGTCCAAGGATGATAGTTCTGGAGATATCTCTTCCTCCCTTATCAATGATGTAAGGAGCTCCCGTAAGTTGGTAGGTTAAAACACTAGCATCTATTTCTCTCTGATAGAATTCTTCGATCTTTTCATTGTTCTCCAGCATTTTCATACTTCCGGGATCTACCATTCTCCCAAATACCCTGGCAATGTTCTTTTCTTCATCGATCAGTTCATTCATTTTCTCCGACAGGTCTGAGCCTTTGATATTTTCCAGTAGGAATTCGTATCTCTTTTCTGAGGAAGGAACTTTGTAAAAAGCCTCTTTATCGCCCCTTAGGGTCTTGTTCAAATATTGGATCGGAAAAGCAGGACTGGCAACATATTTAACACCGATGGTATCCTCGATAAACTTGACCATTTTCTCCACTTCCAGCATCACCTTATGGTCAGTTACACTGTATTCATCTGTTGGAATGATGGCCATCTCAAAGGGACGAATACCACCAAAATTCTCGAAATACCTGCCTTCCACCATCAGTGGGTGATCCATACCCAGGTCTTGCATTAAGTAATAATCGAATCTCACTTTTGATGAACCATAGAGTGCCACAAGGGTAACGATCACGTATGAGAGGATCACCTTTGATCTGTGTTTCATTAAAAAATTAAACAGTTTGGCAAGAGCGTCTTCCCATTCGATCTTCATTCGCTTTTCCAACACAATCTTTGGGATAGGCCGCAGAACGAATATGGAGGTAATGAATGCCAGAGCAAGAACAAATGCAAGCAGCACTCCAATAGCAGTATATAGTCCAAAGGTTTGAACCGGTTGCATCTTCACTCCAATCAGAGTAACAAAACCTAAAGCGGTTGTGAGAGAAGTTAACAAGGTGGCCATTCCAACCTTCTTGACCATCTTTTTAAGTGCAGGGATCTTCGATTTTCCTTTCTTCAGCTCCTCTAAATACTTTGAAACCAGGTGAACTACATCAGACATCCCCACCACAAGCATGATCACCGGCAAAAGGGTGGTCATCATGTTCAAATAGCTTCCGCTCAACTGCATAATGCCTAAACTACCAATGATGGCCAGTAGCACAGTAAGCACAGGTATTGCAATTCCCCAAAGGGAGCGATAGGAAAACCAAAGAAGAATGGTAACTAAAATAACAGAGATGATCATGAAAGTGATGAACTCTAACTTCATGATGTCTATATAGCTTTTCTGTCCAAGGATCTTCCCGATCATATAAACTCGTTCAAAGGGCTGATCCTCGCGAAGCTTTAACAATCGGTTCGCCAATATATCAGACTTTTCCTTAGAGATCAATTGAATGTTCTTGAGAATAAGGAACACTGCCCCTTCCTTCATATCTACGAACGCTGAAACAGGCTCAGTAGGATCTGTTAGGAGCAAAGAGTCTTTTCTGGAGTATTTGCTTTTCTCGGAAGATAGATAGGGAGTTTGCACCGGCATTATGCTGCCGGGCCTGATCTTCATTTTCTTCATCTCCAAAGGAGTGATCAGCTCTCTGATATGAGGCATTGCCCTCAATGAATCTGAAAAGACTTCTACATTTCTCAGGAACTCAGGGTCAAGAACCGATGTTTTGCTCTTGATGGCAAACAAGATAAAGTCATTGTCATTCTCAAAACTCTGTCGATAGTCTTGATAAAACTTCAAATATTCATTCTCTTCCGGAAAGAACTTCTCAAAATCATAGTCGAATTGAAGCTTGGATGCTTGGTACCCCAAGAACAACAGTACAACTCCCATTAATACTAAGACCAGCTTACTATTCTTCTCAGCTTTATTAAAGTATTTTTCCAGCGCTTTCTTCAAATCTTCAAAATAGATTAAGATCTAGTTCTTGTTTGCATACTTCAACATCAAATGGCTCATTGGGTTCACCTTAAAATCAGAAATTCTTTTTGATCTGAAATGTACCTGCTGATCGTAGAATAGCGGGACGATGGGGGCTTCTGACATCAAAAGACTATCTAGCTTCAAATAAGCTAAGTTCCTGAGACTGTCCTTTGGCGTATTTAAGGCCATATCAAACAGCTCATCATACTCTTCACTGCTAAAATGCGTGTAGTTAGGGCCGGAAGGAGAGAAATTAGAACTTATGAAAAGAGATAGGTAGTTTTCAGGATCGGGGTAATCTGCAACCCAAGACTTTCTAAAAAAGGGGATCTTTCCAAATGCGATCATTTCATTGGCCGTTGCGGCCTGGTTTACTTCTATCTGAATGCCAATTCCAAATTTCTCCAGCTGATGCTGAACGTACTCGCATATATCCAGATATTCAGAAACGGTTCCTAGGATCAGCTTGTTCTTCATCAGATCTACCTTATATTCACTTTTGAACAGATCGAAATAAAATTCCACAGAATCAGGATTGAACGAATATCCATAATGAGCCTCTTCCTGGAAGGGAGGCAAACCTTTGGGAATGAATCCCGCATTGGCTGGAAATCCAATGTCGTTCCGCAGATACTTAAGCATCTTCTCTTTATCGATGGCAAAATTGATCGCTTTTCGCAGCTCTTTGCTTTGGAAGTAATTTACACCTTCTTCTTTTGGATCCATCTGAAAACCCAGGTATTCTGTATTTAGGTATGGATATTTAAAGAAGTCAAGCTTTTTTTCATACTCTGTTCTTAGCTTACCTGAAGGAGTCAATAATTCATCTTTGTAAGTTCCTTTCAAGCCGGAGATAAAGTCAAGCTCCCCTTTGAGAAACTTAAGAAAGACCACTTCCTGATCTCTGATAAAGGATATTGAAAGAGCATCTAAATAGGGCAACTGAATTCCATCCTTTTTTTGGAAATAGCTATGATTCTTCAACATCACCAATTTTGTACTCTCCTTCCAATACTGAAATTGAAATGGTCCTGTCCCAATCGGTTGTTTTAGCAAATCATAATCCTCACTTTCGAAAGCTTCATGCGGAATAACTGAACAATACTGCATGCTCAATATTCCAAGAAAAGGGGGAAATGACTGCGAAAGCCTTATTTCCAAAACTGAATCACTAACTGCCTTCATATCCAAGCTGCCGTCACCTCTTTTTGCAACATTGCTCATTACCCATTTACCGGGCGAGAGTATGGACTTGTCGATGAGTCTTTGAAAGGAATAAATAAAATCAGAGGCCTTAACAATTCTAGTTGAATCTTTGCCAAAGAGGTGTGACTTGTGAAAGCTCACATCGTCTCTAAGGTAAAAACGATAAAGTCTTCCGCTATCTAATACCTCCCATCTATGGGCAATGGATGGAACAAGTTTAAGGTTTTCATCAAGATCTACCAGTCCGTCGTAAAGCTGTTTGCAAACGTTGACATTGTCGAGAGTTCTGGCAAAGGCGGGATCTAGGGAACTTACTCCCTCTGCTATGTTAAATCTCAAGATCTTCTTTCCTTCATATCTCTTATTGCTTGTACATGAAATGAACAATTGGAGACATAGTATGAAAATAGGGATCCTATTAGAAAACATGATGCAATTTTAAGTAAGATAATTCAAGCAATTGCATGATTAGAAAGCCTATTCTTATTAAATTGCGTAGTATAAAGGAAAAATCAAAAAAAAATAATAAGATGGATAATAACAATAAGATCATACTAGCGGCAATACTGGGTGCAGCTGCAGGAGCTGTAGTTGGTTTATTGCTTGCACCACATTCGGGAGAAGAGACTATCGAAGAGATCAAGGAAAAAGCCAAAGAGTTTAAGGACGATCTTTCCGAAAGTGTTGACAAAATTGCCAAGAAGGGAAAAGAGAAGCTGGAAGAGCTAGAGAAAGAAATTAGTGAAAAAGCCGAAGAGCTTTAATCAAGTCTAGACATGGAAACTTCTGAAAAGTTCAAAGAACTTAAGTCACAACTTATGCTCTATTTGGAGAGCAAAGTTGAACTGTATCGATTGGAAGCGATCGACCACTCCACCTATCTTCTATCCTTTGTAATCGGCTTGATGATAGTCATTGCTATCATGCTCATTTTCCTTGTCAGTTTAGGATTCTTCCTAGGTCATTTACTAGGTGAATTATTGGGGAATGATTGGATGGGATTTGCTTTGGTAAGTCTCTTCTACCTCATTACCCTTCTGATCTGCTATTGGAGATTTAGAAAAATGATCCAAGAACCACTTCAAAACTTATTGATAAACAAGATCGACCAGTACTATGAGGAGAAGGGTAAATAGTATAGATAGTCTTAGGATGGCCAAGCTGGAACTCAAGAATGATATTGAGTTAAGGAAAGCCAAGGTTGAGATGGAGTTTGAGCTTCTCAAAGAACATTATCTGCCGGGAGATACGGTGAATAATATTAAGAAATCTGATAGTTTACTATCAGTTGTTCCTATTATACTAAAGCCCTTGCTTGGAAATTTCCTGATCCATAAATTATTGAAATCCAAGGGAAAATTCACCTCTACCATTGCCAGGTTATTGATCTCTACTTTTTTAAAGTAGTTGCATAATAGCTTATTTTTAACCAAACGATTTAAAGATGCAAAAAGGGCCTAGCTTCTCACTGGATATCATATGGAAGTTCTTGCTAACTTCCATTTTGTTATTCTATGCTCTCATTGAGGCAAGCAACATATTGATCCCAATAGTCTTCAGTGTATTCCTGGCGATGATCTTCAATCCGGTAGTCAATGGATTGGTCAAGAGACGAGTGAATAAGGTATTGGCCATCTTGATGGTGATGATCCTTACGATGATCATCTTAACCTTCGGGATCTATTTTGTGAGCATACAGTCGAAGAACCTGATCTCAGACATTCCTGACCTTACTATAAAGTTCAAAGCCTTCTTGGATGAAATTGCCTCTACATTTAGCAGTCTTACAGGCTTTTCTTCAGATGAGCAATTAACTTTGATCAAGCAGAACACCGATCAATTTATTAGCAGTGGAAGTTCCGTTTTCTCAAATGCTGTAAGTGCAACTTCCAGTTTTATCACATTTATCTCTATTGTACCGATCTATGTATTCTTCATGCTTTACTACAAGCATAACTTCAAACGATTCTTGATCCTGGTAGCCAAGAGTAGTGGCAATGAGATGATAGATCTGATCAAAGAGATCCAATCCATGGTATATAGCTATATGAGTGGATTGTTGATCGTGATCAGTATCATAGCTGTGCTTAATTCAATTGGGCTTGGCTTGCTGGGAATAAAGTATGCCATCTTCATGAGTATTTTGGCAGCCTTACTAACCATCATTCCATATATTGGAATCATACTGGGTGCAGCATTGCCTGTAACTGTAGCCTTACTTACAAAAGACTCCATCTTTTACCCCATTGGTGTGATCGGCGTATTTGCAGTGGTTCAATTCCTGGAAGGAAATTTTATAACTCCCAATATTGTCGGGTCTAAGGTCAATGTAAATCCTCTTGCTGCCATCATCGGACTATTGATAGGAGGTGCTATATGGGGAATCATTGGAATGATCATCGCCATCCCAATGTTAGGAATCACTCAGATCATTTTAAGGCATATTGATGGATTGAAACCTTATGCTCTCTTGTTATCTGCAACACATCACGATCATGATCTTCCTAAGGAAAAGGTTGAGAAAGCTGAAACGGTTGAGCCGAAAGGAGATTCTGAAAGCGCTTAGAAGATGATCTGAGATCAACTATACCTCAAGAGTTAGAACTTAGCACAAGGAACTAGAAATTTTCTATTTCTTCTTTTCTCCCTTTTACTGGCCGCTTCATAGATCAATGAGATCTCGTGGGCTCCTCCTGCATCAGAACTAAGTCTTGAAACTGTTACATCATAGCTATACCCTATCCTCAAATTTCTGTCGGGAATAGTCAGTCCCACAAGAGCAACAACAGCATCATTATTCAGGTAACCGGGTTCATAGCTTTTAGCGACCAAACCTCGATACCAAAATCCGAACACAAACGGACTGTGACTGTAGTAGGCTCCTACATCCAACTGATCGAACTTACCCTGACTCTTGTAATGAACTGCGGTAAAAAGCTCTTTCTTATTGAATCTGCTGGTGACACCACTCAAAAGAAATCTATACCCTGCTTGGGCTGTAAATTTCATTGGCAACTTTGCCTCATTGAACTCAGTGATCAAGCTTTGATTAGGTTCATTGATGTGATTGATGGAAGAGCCAACCCAATAATTTTCTCCGTAGAGAAGTAAACCCCAGCTTATATCAGGATAAGTCACAGTTTCATCCTGAAAGGCATCTTGGTCGGCAGTAAGGGAACTATTTGACTCCAATTGATCATTGAAAACCAATTTATCGTAATCGATCCCCCTAAAAGCATAGCCCATCTTCAAACCGGTTTGCAAGGCTGTTTTTCTATTCAACCTGAAACGATAAGCATAGGATAATGCGATGATATCCGTTGTGAGTCCGAAGGAACCGGCATCTTCCCTATTGAAGATCAATCCAAATCCACTATTCAGTTTATTGGCATTGTATTCATAAGTGGCATGAAATGCTTCAAAAGCTCCAGGTATACTGGGCCATTGATTTCGATAGTTCATTATTAACCGATGCTGGATAGTAGAGCCTGTGAAAGCAGGATTAATATAAAGAGGAGCTGCGTAAAATTGAGAAAACTGCATATCCTGAGCGGCCAAATTCAATTGAAGAAGGCAAATAGTCAGGACTATTAACAGCTTTTTCATATTTTCTATTCCAGTACAAATTCTCTTTTCTGTGGTTGCAAGAGCTCATCAACTGTATATTCAACATCTTCATAGGTTTCCGGATAATCCGGGTGCTCTATCAATACTTCATAAAGCACATTTGGATTGACCAAGAAAATAAATTCCCCATCTCCCTCATTGGATACATATACTCCACTCAACTCACCGGTATTCAACTCAACTAGCGAAATGTCTGCGCGCAAAGGATTGCCACTTTTATCAACCACCTTACCTCTGATCACTGAGGATCTTAAACTTCTTTCTAGGTAATCGATCTTGTATATATCCTGATCTCCAAATCCACCTTCCTTATCAGAAGAATAATAGGCATGTTGCTCATTGGCAGAGATAACGAAATACACATCATCCTTTGTAGTATTAGTCGGAAAACCAAGATTTACCGGAGCTGTCCAAGAAGAGTCAGTTAGTATCGTTTTAAAAATATCATAACCTCCCATATTCTTATGACCTTCAGAGCTAAAATACAAGGTTTTACCATCAGGGTGAATGAAAGGACCATCATCATTGTATGGAGTATTCACTACAGGACCCAGATTGATCGGCTCACTCCATTTACCAGTTGGTAGCATAACTACTCTGTAAATATCAAAACCTCCATATCCTCCGTCTCTATTAGAAGAAAAATAAAAGGTTCTACCATCTAGTGAAAGGGAAGCACTAGGTTCAATGGTTTGCATATTGTTGATCTCATCCGGCATTCTTATAGGCACTGTCCACTCTCCATCTCTTAGGTCGGTCTCATAAATATCCCCCCCAATATTATTTTCATGAGACCTGTAGAGGAACAAGCGATCACCACCCGGCGATAAACCAACTGCAGCATCGTGTTTGGGGGTATTTGCCTTACCGGGAAGCTTTTTACTCTTCAACCAGTTTCCCTTCTCATCCCTATCGCAGTAGTAAATATCTTCAAATGGCTGACCGGTAGGATCCATTCCATTTCCTTCAGATACCCTTCTTGATGTATATATCAATATAGTTTCATCTGAACTGATCAATGGACCGTATTCTGCATTCTCAGAGTTTACATTTGGACCGAGGTTGATAATATTCACTACATCGGGATTTCTCATCAATTCTGCGGCTGTATAGATCTTGTTCATTAAATAATCTACATCCTCTTTGGTAAATGCAGGAGAAGAGAGATCTTTCAATAAAGTATCATATTTCATTAATACTTTTCTGGCTTCCCTCAAATCTTTGTTGTATAGGTATACCTTAGCCATTCTGTAAAGGGCGTCCTTATTAAACTCCACCCCTTTTTCCAAATGTTCCAAAGATTCAGGAAAGCGTTTCAAATTATAATAGGATGTCCCTAAATAGAAATGGAACTCTGGAAAATTTTCACTTGCAGGTTCTAGCTGTTCGTAAAGTTTGACAGCACTCAGGTAATCCCCATACTGAAAAAAGGATTCAGCCTCAAGGAATGCTTTCTTTTGATCTTTATCATAGGATTTGAATTGTGCGTTCAACTCAACGGGCAGTATTCCAACTGCTAAAAAAAGTATTAGAATATATCTTTTCATTATCTCAATAACATTAGATCGCCGACTTTAACAACTTCTCTGCCATCGGCAAATTCTGCTTTAATTTTCCAAACATACACATCTTGCTGACACAACTCACCTCTGTAATATCCATTCCAACCAATATTTATGTCTTCACTCACAAAGATCAATTCGCCCCATTTATTGAAAATGTTGAGCTCATACTTCACCACCCCATTCATTTTTGCATAGAATACGTCATTTAGCTCAGCGCTGGAAGCGGGATTTACCGTACCACTATTTGGACCGTTGGGGTTTGGAGTAAAGGCATTGGGCACTTTGATCTCACCCTTTAACTGTGCAAACACCGTATTGGGAAGGTAAAAGGTATCAGCGCATCCATAATCGGTAAGTGCAGCTAAGAAAACTATGAATTCCCCTTCCTCTTGATAATAATAAGTTGGACTCTCTTCTGTTGAAGTATTTCCATCTCCAAAGTCCCACAGATAAGAGTCGGCATCAAATGAAGTATTGGAAAAAACAATAGGGTCGTTTGGAATGAACACCTCATCCGTATTATTGAAAAAGGAGGCTCTTGGCGATTTGTAAACATAGATGTACTCTGTCTTTTGCTCCGTATCAAACAAACCATTCTCAAATCCTCTAACGGTTAAGGTCACGTCATACACACCCTCATCAAAATAGGTATGTACAGGATCCCTTGAACTAGAAGTTCCTCCATCACCAAAATCCCATTCGTAACTGCTGGCATATTCACTATTGCTAAAGAACTGGACCTCTAAAGGCTCACAGCCGGATGCTGAATCTGTAAAATCAGCAATTGGGTCAGGGACAATAATCCTGGCAACTTTTGAGATACTGTCGGAACAATAAGGCGAACTAGCTACCAGTTTCACGATATAATCACCCCAAGTACCGTAGGTATGATCTGCAGGGTTTACAAGAGTTGAAGTTGTGGTATCACCAAAATCCCATAGGTAATTCCAGTTCCCTGCATTTGTCCTGTTGTTTACATTGATTGTAGCAGCCGGAAACTTCTGTTGCATAGGTGTGAGGTCGAAGTTTGGAATAGGTGTAGGTCTCACTAAGATATTTTTGATCATCGTATCGCTACACTGGTAAAGTGAAGTGGCGATCAGGCGCACAGAATAGACCGAATCTACAGATCCTGTATTCGTATATCTATTGGTAGTCAGCAATCCATTCCCAATACCTCCATCTCCAAAGTTCCAATTGTAAACAGATGCACCAAAAGACTGACTTCTAAAGGTTGCATTCACAGGTGAGCAAGTGTCTGCATCAATAGAAAAATCGGC
>JAUIGQ010000189.1 GCA_030429925.1 Bacteroidia bacterium
GAAGCCCCAATCAGTGCTACTGAAAAGACCAAAACAATGATCAGAGACGGGTATCCTTCTTTGTGAAATTTCATACTGCTATCTGATTGGCAATTATATAAATAATATTCATTCTTAAAGCATTATTGCAAAGTCAATAATCTTAAATAGAAATAGACCAGCGGAGCTGAAATGAAAATTCCATCAAACCTATCTAAAACTCCTCCATGTCCCGGCAATAGTTTGCCTGAATCTTTTATGTTCAAACTTCTTTTGAAGAGTGATTCAACTAAGTCTCCCCATGAACCAAAAAGAACGATGATCAAGCCCATGCCTAACCAAATGGACCAGTGGTAGTCATTGAAGAAATAGATGTTCACATAAGTGATTCCCATGGCCAATGCTGCTCCTCCAATGCTTCCTTCCCATGTTTTTTTAGGGGAGATGGATGGGAATAGTTTGTTCTTTCCAAACCTCTTTCCTATAAGATACGCACCTGTATCATTTGCCCATAACACAAAGAAATAGCCCAAAAGAAGCTCATAGTTATACTCTTGTCCAAAACTGGTGGGACTGAAGTAGGCGATCTCATGCAGAAGGGTTATCGGAACGGCAATATAGATGATACCAAGGATTGTAAAGGAGATATTTTGTATTGGTTGAGCTTTCTTTCTATACAGCTCAATAACAAAGATCAAATAGATCAATGGGATCAGAAAGAAGAAGGTAATTAATTGCGTTTGTGTTTGCGTAACCAAAGAAGAAATGGTGAAGAATCCCAATCCACCAATGATCCCCACATACTTCAAGGGTTTGATCTCAGTGGGCTTGAAGAAATTGTAGAATTCTCTCTGACAAAGTAGAATGATGACAAAGAATAGAATAGAGGCGGCGAAGTTGCTTTGAATAATCGCCCCTAAAAGAACAATCACAAATACAACACTGGTTAATACCCTTTCTGAGAAATTATTCAAAGCTGATTTTTGTTGATCAGGTGTTTGGCCTTCATCACTTCTTGCGGTTGCACATAAAGCTCAATTTCAGTATTGGATAGATGTATGTGCATAGAATCTGTCTTGTTGATCACGAACGTCTTGATCGACTCTTCCTCTAGAAGTCCTTTAACGATCTCAATGAGATGAGCTGCCTGCGTACCATAAATTTTCACCCAATTCTCCGACATGGGTATAAATTTAGAGAATTCTAGCTTTCTTTCTCAGTGGTAGATAGCTTTTCACTATCGTCACCTTTTTCGCTCTTATCTTCTTCTTTACTCTCTTCAGTAGGCTTTTTTGCAGTAGGACTGCCGTTCTTCTTACTTGGTTCAGTATTGGCTGCCAACAATTCGTCAGTCCTGCTTTGATCGTTAAAAGCTCTTTGACCAAAGATCTTCTCCAGGTCATCTTTGAAGATCACTTCTTTCTCCAACAGCTTCTCAGCCAATTGCGTCAATTGATCTTTGTGCTCTTTTAAGATCTTCTTGGTTCTGTCATACGCTTCCTCAACCATCTTACTTACTTCCTCATCGATCAACTGACCGGTCTTCTCACTATAAGGTTTTTGGAAATTGTATTCGCTTTGTCCACTTGAATCGTAGAAAGATATGTTTCCAACTTTATCGTTAAGTCCGTACATGCTTACCATCGCATAAGCTTGCTTGGTGATCTTTTCCAGGTCACTCAAAGCTCCTGTAGAAACCTTTCCGAAAACGATCTCTTCTGCAGCTCTACCTCCCAAAGCGGCACACATTTCATCCAGCATCTGTTCTTTGGTGGTGATCTGTCTTTCTTCAGGTAAATACCAAGCTGCTCCCAAGGATCTTCCTCTTGGAACGATGGTAACCTTTACAAGAGGAGAGGCATATCTAACCAGCCAGCTAACAGCTGCGTGACCGGCTTCATGATAGGCGATCACTTTCTTCTCATCTGCAGTAATGATTTTATTTTTCTTCTCAAGTCCACCGATCACCCTATCTACAGCATCTAAGAAATCTTGCTGAGAGATCTTCTTCTTTTTCTTTC
>JAUIGQ010000001.1 GCA_030429925.1 Bacteroidia bacterium
CAATAAAGGTTTTCTATTGTAGAGATCTATGAATTGCTGTATCACTTTCTTAGTATTAGTTTAAAATTCCTTCTTCCTTTAAGATCCTTAATGCTTCAGTTCTCCTCTTGGCATTTAGCTTTGCAAATATATTGGCTAGATGAGTTTTAATGGTGTTCTCACTCAAGTAGAGTTGCTCAGCAATTTCTTTATTGGATAAGCCCTCAGCTAATTTGCAGATCACTTCATATTCTCTTTTGCTCATTCCCAATTGCTCCAGCTTAGCTGCTATTTCATCGGGGTCTAAAATTCTTGACTGCTTTTGTTTGCTTCTGCTATTCCCAAACCACAATCCCAGGATCAGGAATGTAATGGCGATGATGGTTAAATAATATTCTATTGAGATCTTCTTGAATAAGAAGGATGCTTCTAATAGTTTAAGCACGATCAATACTCCGGCCATGATCAACCCATAGAGTAATATCTCTTTTCGCATTCTTCAAATGTAGTGAATGAATCAGCTCTACTCGAATTTCAATTTCATGCGTTTTACTCGATCTTCTAATTTCTCGGTACTCATCTTTTCCCTTAAACGGTCTACCATAATTGGAAAGGAGAAGGGAGAAGGTTTTGCAATCCTTTGCAAAACGATCTTTTGCTTTTCTATTCTTTTCATCGCATCTCTCATTCTTGTTTCTTCCAGCTGAAACTCCATTACTTCTTCAAATGCTTGTCTAAATAAAAGATTGTCATTTTCATAATCTTTGAATACTTCAAAGAACAATTGAGAGGAAGATTGCAGATGCTTGTCTTTTTTGAAATTACCCGGATAGCCTTTGAATACCAATCCTGAAATGGAAGCAATGTCCCTAAATTTTCTTCGAGCCATTTCGGTTGAATTGACTGAAGATTGGATGTCATCAAAGAGATGATCAGAAGTGAAGATCTTATTGTCAATGGCCTCCTCCAGTGGGATGGGTTGGTCTGAAAGTAACTCAAAACCATAATCATTTAAGGCTATTGAAAAAGAAATGGGCTTGATCAAACCAATTCTGTAGGCGATCACTGAAGCCATTCCCTCATGAACAAATCTTCCTTCAAAAGGATAGAAGTAGGCATGGTAACCATCCTTGCTCTCGAAGTATTCTATCAAGAATTCATCTTCAGTGGGTACAAAAGACCTTTCTGCCTGCAGGGCGATCAAGGGTTCAATTTTGCTCAGTTCCTCAGAATTATTGGGCTGTTTCAAACTCTCTCTGATCTTGACCCTAAGCATGGCAGACAATTGAGAAGAGAGTGGCATTCTGCCTCCTCCCCAAGCCGGAACTTTACCATTCTTTTTGTTGCTTTTCCTCACCAGCGCTTCCATTCCCTTGATCTGTACCAATTCAAGGTTTCTACCGCTGAACCAAAAAACATCTCCGGGAACCAATCTAGAAATGAAGTATTCCTCAACAGTGCCCAAGAATTTGCCGGAAAGGAACTTCACTTTCATAATGCTTTCACCTACAATTGTTCCTATTGATAATCGATGACGCATGGCGATCTTCCGACTATTCACTTTGTACAAGCCGCTCTCATCGATCTCCACTTTCTTGAATTCATCGTAATTACCTAAAGATTGACCGCCCTTTACGATAAAGTCGAGCAGCCATTGCCATTCTTCTTCGCTAATACTTGAAAAGGAGAAGGTAGACTTCACTTCTTTGAAGATCTCTTTAGGATAAAAACCATCAGAAACTGCCAGAGTTACGAGGTATTGGATCAAAACATCAAAGGATCTGAAATAGGGGATCCTCCTTTCCAAAACTCCTTCTTTCATAGCTTCACCCAAAGCAGCTGATTCTATGATCTCTAAAGAGTGGGTAGGAACAAAATAGATATTGGAGATCGCTCCCGGCTGATGACCGCTTCTACCGGCTCTTTGCATGAATCTGGCAACTCCCTTAGGACTCCCAATTTGAACGATGGTTTCAACCGGTCTAAAGTCGACTCCAAGATCCAGACTGCTGGTACAAACAACTGCTTTTAACTTCTCTGCATGCAAAGCTTCTTCCACCCAATCTCTCAATTCCCTGCTGATGGATCCATGGTGCATGGCCAATACGCCGGACAATCCCGGCTCTGCTTCTAACAGTCTTTGGTACCAGATCTCAGCCTGCGATCGGGTGTTGGTAAAGATCAAAGTAGTTTTACTCTTCTTGATCACCGGAATCACCTTCTCTAACATACTAATTCCCAAATGACCTGCCCACGGCAGTTCATCAACGGTTTCCGGAAGGATGGTTTTCAAAACGATCCTCTTCTCGATCTGTGCTTTGATTATTTCTTTGTTAGGACTTTTATGATCTTCTCCCCACATAACTTCCATGGCTTCTTCCATATTTCCAACCGTTGCTGAGATTCCCCATATTCTCATTTTGGGAGAGATGGTTTTCAATCTGGATTGGGCCAGCTCCATTTGGACAGCCCTTTTTGACCCTAATACTTCATGCCACTCATCGTTGACGAGCAATCTCAGTGAGCGAAATCTTTTTGCATAGGATTTAGAGGCGAGCAGTAATTGTAAACTCTCGGGAGTGGTGATGAGAATGTGCGGCAGCTGCTTTAATTGCTCAGCTCTCTCTTTGTTACTGGTGTCTCCTGTCCGCCTGCCGATCTTCCAAGGTATGTTGAGCTCTTCACAAGCTTCGGTCATGGCCGATTCGATCTCTTTGGCAAGTGCTCTAATAGGGGTGATCCAAATGCATTGGATCCCTTCTTCAAAGCTCTTGTCTTTAGGATGGTTTAAATACTCAGCTAGAATTCCCAGTCCGGCTGCGTAGGTTTTACCGGATCCTGTTGGTGCATTGACCATGCATTCCTTCCCTTCCAAATAGGCTTCCCAACTTCTCTTTTGAAAGGGGAAGATCTCCCAATTACGAGATTCAAACCAATCGTATATTTTGCGGGGAATGGGCATTCAAGATCTCTAAATTGGATCAGAATGCAGGATGCTGAGGTTGATTATCGAGAATATTTTCTATCTGTTCCATTGCTCCCTCATCTAAAAGCTCAACCACTTCTAAACTTTGAAGTGTTTCTTCCAATTGCTCTTTTCTTGAAGCTCCTAAAATTGCCGTAGATACATTGTCGTTCTTGAGGCACCAAGCAATGGCGAGCTTAGGCATGGTGGTTCCCAACTCTTTGGCAAAGGCCGTAAGTTTTCTCACTTTCTCCAGATTTTCCTCCACTAAATTTCGGTCCTTCAGCCATTCCAATCCTTCCATACCCAATCTGGTTTTCTCTGGCATTCCCTCATTGTATTTTCCACTGAGGATCCCTGAAGCTAAAGGCGACCAGATGGTAGTTCCCAATCCAACCGTTTTATAGATCTGAGAAAATTCTACTTCTACCTTATCTCTATGGAGCATATTGTACTGAGGTTGTTCCATGGTTGGACCAATGAGGCTGTTTTGTCTGGCAAACATATGGGCCTCCATGATCTCCTGTGCACTCCACTCTGAAGTACCCCAATAAAGGATCTTACCTTGTGTAATTAGGTTGTGCATGGTCCAAACGGTCTCTTCAATGGGAGTTTCCTTATCAGGTCGGTGACAAAAGAAAAGGTCTAGATAATCTAATTGCAATCTCTTTAAAGCGGCCTCGCATGCTTCTACCAAATGCTTTCTGTTCAATCCTTTTTGAGTGGGAAGTTGTCCACCATCCCCAAAAAAGGCTTTTGAGGAAATGATATATGAGTCTCTTCTCCAATCTCTATTTTTCAAGATCTTTCCCATTACTCTTTCTGATTCTCCTCTTGAATAGATCTCTGCATTGTCAAAGAAGTTGATCCCACTTTCGTAGGCTAGATCCATGAGATCTTCTGCGGTTGTATCTCCGATCTGTTTGCCAAAGGTGAGCCAGGATCCAAATGAAAGTCGACTTACCTTCAAACCTGATTTCCCGAGATTCTTGTATTGCATTTCCATAGTATTGAGCTTTCAAAGTGTAACTGTGAATTTAATTGAATTGTTCTATAAACTGAAATGAATCTTGAGTAGAAATAGCTATAACACAGAGTAACACAAAGTTTTCACAAAGTTTCTCTATGATCTTTTATAACAGACTGAAGTAAATGTTGTAACTTATTTATATGAATGAAAATGAGCTCAGTAAGTTAGTATTGGATAAGGCATTTATGGTTCATTCTTCTTTGGGCCCAGGATTATTGGAATCTGCTTATACAGAATGTTTACAATATGAATTGAGAAACAGTGGCGTGTGGGTCGAGAAAGAAGTCCCTCAGCCAATAGAATATAAAGCCGTAACACTAGATCATGGTTATCGAATTGACTTATTAGTTGAAAATAAATTGGTTATTGAGATAAAAAGTGTTGAATCACTTAATGAAGTCCATTTAGCTCAAGTATTAACCTACTTAAGATTGGGAAATTTTCGACTAGGATTACTTTTAAATTTCAATGTTAAAAGTTTAAAACAAGGAATAAGAAGAATAATAAATTAATTCTTTGTGATACTTTGAGATAACTTCGTGATACATTGTGGAACTTTATAAGAAGATAGTACTTCTTATTTTTGCACTTAATATTTAAGATCATGTCAAGCGAAAAGTTCGATTCATTAAAAGCTCCGGAACCGGTTGGAGCCTATCCACATGCAAGAAGAGTTGGTAATCTATTGTTCTTGTCCGGCGTTGGACCCAGAGAAAGAGGAACGAAAAAGATTCCCGGAGTTGAACTGGATGATGAAGGGAATATAGTTTCCTATGATATAGCTACTCAATGCAGGTCAGTGTTCAATAATGTGCGTGCTATTGTTGAAGAGGCAGGAGCAAAATGGGAGAATGTTGTTGATGTAACGGTTTTCCTTACCAATATGAAGGACGACTTCGCCACTTATAACAAGCTTTACGCTGAGTACTTTAAAGACAATCAACCTTGCAGAACCACTTTGGAGATCAAAAGCCTGCCTACACCTATTGCTATAGAGCTAAAAGTAATTGCCACCATCTGATACTTTGCTGAAGTATCTTTCAATATGGCTCTTTATTCAGCTGGTTCTGGTTTCTTCTTTAAGATCTCAGGCCTGGTTTCAAGTCGATAGTTTTCCCGGAATTGAAAGAGATGATGGAACCTCTTTTGTCCTTGGCTCAACTGCTTATTGTGGAAGTGGGGTAGTTCCCTTTCAAGTGCTGGGAGATTTTTATTCTTTCAGTGAAACAAATGGTTCATGGGATACCATCGCACCCTTACCTGTCAACAAGGCTAGGCAATATGCTTGTGGTTTTTCCAACGATCAATATGGTTTTGTCTTTGGCGGGTATGATGGCAATTTCTTGAACGACCTTTGGAAATACGACCCCTTCCTGGATCAGTGGCAAGAAGTCAGTCCTCTCCCTTCTGCTGGAAGAGGTGGCTCAGCCTCATTTGTGATCGACAGTTTGGCTTTTATCATGGGTGGTAAAACAGATAGTATGGATGCTGTTGAGGAGGTTTGGGCCTATAATATGAAGGCTGATACTTGGACAAGAAAAAATGACTTACCGTTCGGACCAAGATGGAGATCGTCTGCTGCATCCTGCTCGAATAAAGGATACCTGGCTTTCGGATTAGACGATTCTGTTGCTTATCATAACGACCTTTATGAATACGATCCATCCACCGATCAGTGGACACAACTTAGTGATTTCACAAATGGAGATAGGAACTATGTGAAAATGCATTGCATGGGAACCCAGTTGATCACCATAGGAGGATACGATTCATCCGGTCAATTCTTCAACGAAAGCTGGTCTTATGACTTGATCACTGATAACTGGAAAGAGATAGATTCACTTCCGGGAGCAGGCAGAAGAGGAGGAATGAGTTTTCAATTGGGAAATGCTATTTATTATACAACCGGACTGACCTATAATGGGCTGCGTTTTAGAGAAAGTTGGAAGCTTGAAGATCCAACGTATTTAAATGAAGATAGAATAACCAATTCTGTTAAAGTCTATCCCAATCCGATTAAAGATCATTTTACAATTGAACTTGGTTCAGACCTTGAAAGTAAGAATGCATATTTCAAGATATTCGACCTTCATGGCAAAGAGCTTTTATCAGGTAGTTTTCAAACGAAAAAGCACTTGCTAAACATAGAGGACTTGCCTTCAATGGTATATATTCTTAAGGTCAATTGGGGAAATGAAACCATAGTTAGAAAACTCATCAAGCAATAAAAAACCCCGACCTTCTTCTCTGAAGCGCCGGGGTTCTTATTAATAGGATCCTTTTCACACATGAAACTACCGTTTTTAAATTCCTCTTTCATAATAAGGTTTTTCAAGTAGTGATAAATTGGATAGTTGAGGTCAACTTTCTTATAATAAGTTATAACTTAGGTTTGCGAAGACCACACAGCCAATTGAAATACTTGATTATTCGTAAATTCGCGCTCCCTTTTAAGAATACAATTCGCCCTACTGTCCATGAAGAGTTATAAGGAATATGAGCAATTAGACTTGCCGGCTTTGGCTGAAGAAGTCTTAAGGTATTGGGAAGAAGAAAACATCTTTGCGAAAAGCATTGAACAAAGACCTTCCGACAAACCCTTCGTTTTTTATGAAGGACCGCCTTCCGCTAATGGTTTACCGGGCATTCATCATGTTATGGCTCGTGCGATCAAGGATATCTTTTGCAGGTTTAAAACCCAACAAGGATATCAAGTCAAGAGAAAGGCAGGTTGGGATACTCATGGCTTGCCGGTTGAGCTAGGGGTTGAAAAGGAATTGGGGATCAGTAAAGAAGACATTGGCAGCAAGATCAGTATTGAAGAATACAATGCAAAGTGCAAGGAAGCAGTCATGAGATACACAGATGTGTGGAACGATCTTACCAGAAAAATGGGTTTTTGGTTAGATATGGAGCATCCATACATCACCTATGAGAACAAATACATTGAGAGTGTTTGGTACCTGTTGAAAAAGCTCTACTACAAAGGGTTGATCTATAAAGGCTACACCATCCAACCATACTCACCTTCAGCCGGAACTGGACTGAGTACCCATGAACTCAATCAGCCGGGCACCTACAAAGATGTTAAAGATACTTCTGCTGTTGCTCAGTTCAAGCTGATCCAAAATGAAGATTCAGACTTTCTTTTCAAAGATCTTCACGGTGATTTATTCTTCATTGCATGGACTACTACCCCTTGGACATTGCCTTCAAACACTGCTCTTGGAGTTGGAAAGAAGATCACTTATGTAAAGGTTAAAACCTTTAATAAATACACTCATGAGCCCATTACAGTTGTGCTTGCGAAGGACTTGCTAGGTAAATGGTTTAACCCAAAGCTAGCTAACACTCCTCTTACAGAATATCAAAATGACGGGAAGAATATACCGTTTGAAGTAGTAGATGAGTTTACAGGAGAAAAGCTTGAAGGAATAAGGTATGAGCAATTGCTCCCCTACAAACAACCTGAAGAAGGAGATGCATTCAAGGTACTTCTTGGTGATTTTGTTACTACTGAAGATGGTACCGGAATCGTACACCTAGCCCCGGCATATGGAGCAGACGACTTTAGAGTGGCTAAACAGTATGGTGTCGGAACCCTTCACCTAGTGGATAATCAAGGAAGGTTCAAAGCTGAGGTAACAGACTTTGCAGGGGAGTATGTGAAAGAACAATACTTGAAGGAAGAAGAGAAAGGAGAAGATTATAAGTCTGTGGATGTGCGCATTTCCATCAAATTGAAGGAGGCTAATCGGGCTTTTGATGTGAGGAAATATGAACACTCTTATCCTCATTGTTGGAGAACTGATAAACCGGTTCTATACTTCCCATTGGACTCATGGTTCATCAAAACAACTTCCGTAAAGGAGCAGTTAATTGCAAACAACAATAAGATCAATTGGAAGCCGGAGAGCACAGGGAAAGGAAGATTTGGGAATTGGTTAGAGAACTTGCAAGACTGGAATTTATCTCGATCAAGATATTGGGGAATTCCCATTCCGATCTGGAGAAGTGAAGATGGTAGTGAAGAAAAGTGTATCGGTTCTGCTAAGGAGCTGAAGGAAGAATGTGAAAAGGCAGTTGAAGCAGGGTTGATGGAGAAGAATCCTTTGGCAGCTTTCGACCCTTCTAATATGTCGAAAGAGAATTATGAGACCTTTGATTTTCACAAGCATTTTGTAGATGAGATCATTCTGGTTTCTGCTACCGGCAGAGCAATGAAGAGAGAATCGGATCTTATTGATGTATGGTTTGATTCCGGTTCGATGCCTTATGCGCAATGGCACTATCCTTTTGAAAACAAGGAAATGATCGATCAGAATCAGTTCTTTCCAGCAGACTTTATTGCTGAAGGAGTTGATCAAACAAGAGGTTGGTTCTTTACCTTGCATGCCATCGCCACCATGTGCTTTGATTCTGTTGCCTACAAGAATGTGATCTCTAACGGCTTGGTTCAGGATAAGAACGGACAAAAGATGTCGAAGCGATTAGGCAATGCCGTTGACCCTTTCAAAACCTTGGACCAGTATGGTGCAGATGCTAGTCGCTGGTACATGGTAACCAATGCTCAGCCATGGGACAATTTGAAGTTTGATATTGAAGGTGTAACAGAAGTTCAGAGAAAGTTCTTCGGAACCCTTTACAATACTTACAATTTCTTTGCGCTTTACGCCAATATTGATGATTTCAAATATGCCGAGCAAGAGATTGAATTGCAAAAAAGGCCAGAAATTGATAGGTGGATCTTATCTAAACTTAACACCTTGATCAAGGAGGTTACGGAAAGTCTTGAGGATTTTGAGCCTACAAAAGCAGGTAGAGCAATTCAAGAATTTACTACTGATCATTTGAGCAATTGGTATGTGAGGTTGTGCAGAAGAAGATTTTGGAAGGGTGATTACTCAGAAGACAAGATTTCTGCCTACCAAACTTTATACAGTTGTTTGGAAACAGTTGCGAAGCTATCTGCTCCAATTGCCCCATTCTTTTCAGATAAATTATACCAAGATCTTAACTCGGTAAGCAAGAAAGAGAACCATCAATCAGTTCACTTGTCCTTTTTCCCGGAAGTAGATAATGAGTTGATCGATAGAGACCTGGAAGAGAGAATGGAAATAGCTCAGAAACTATCTTCAATGATCTTGGCTCTCAGAAAAAAGGAGGGTATTCGAGTAAGACAACCTCTTCAAAAGATCATGGTGCCGGTGCTGAATGAAACATTCAAAAGACAATTAGAGGATGTTCAAAACCTGATCTTGTCTGAAGTTAATGTGAAGGAGTTGGAGTATCTTGAAGAGAGCTCAGGTGTACTAGTGAAAAAGGTAAAACCCGATTTCAAAAAGTTAGGTCCGCGTTTCGGAAAGGAAATGAAAGGTGTTGCTGCTGCTATTAATCAGATGGATCAAGAGCAGATTGCCGAGATCGAAAGAGAGGGAAAGCTTAAGATCGCTTTGAGCAATGGTCAGGAAGTTGAGATCCTTTTAGACGATATAGAGGTCAGTTCTGAGGATATTCCGGGTTGGTTGGTTGCCAGTGAAGGTAAGTACACCGTGGCATTGGATATTGGAATTTCTGACGAATTGAAGCAGGAAGGAATAGCCAGAGAAGTAGTGAACAGGATCCAGAATTTCAGAAAAGATGCTGGTTTTGAAGTCACTGACAAGATCGATCTGCAAATTGAGTCCCACAGTGGGATAGACAATGCAATCAATAATAATAAAGATTATATTTGTTCGGAGACCTTGGCAGCAAGGCTTGAATTGGTCGATGAGATCAAGGAGAAGAATTTTAAAATAGAAATTGACGAGGAGGTTGAAACGTATGTTTCTCTCCATTTGTATAAAAATTAAAGAAGATGGCAGAAAAAGACAGGTACAGTGATGCCGAGCTAGAAGAATTTAGAGATTTGATCAACGGAAAGCTTGAAGAAGCAAAGAACGACCTTGTGGGTTTGAGAAACTCATTGTCACATAAGGATGATCATGGAACAGATGATACTTCTCCTTCCTTTAAAATGATGGAAGATGGTTCTGAAACATTGAGCAGAGAAGAAATGTCTCAGCTAGCTGCCAGACAAGAAAAGTTCATTACTCACTTAGAGAATGCCTTAACTCGAATCAACAACAAGACTTATGGTCTTTGCAGAGTTACAGGAAAATTGATTCCAAAAGAAAGATTGAGAGCTGTTCCGCATGCAACACTTTCAATAGAAGCCAAGGAAGCTCAGAGTTAAATCCTATGACAGATCAACAGAAGGGGAAGGCGTTGAGATGGCTTTCCCTTTTCGTTATACTTTTTGTTCTCATAGTAGACCAAGCGAGTAAACTATGGGTAAAAACCCATATGGAGATCTCTGAAGAGTTCTCCGTATTTGGAGATTGGTTCTACATACATTTTACTGAGAACAATGGAATGGCCTTCGGCATGGAGATAGC
This sequence comes from Bacteroidia bacterium, assembly GCA_030429925.1. Lineage (GTDB taxonomy): Bacteria > Bacteroidota > Bacteroidia > Flavobacteriales_E > Vicingaceae > UBA1494. Next base: position 10,412 of record JAUIGQ010000001.1, read on the forward strand.
CGGCAACTATGGTAAACTGATCTTGAGTGTATTCAGGTTATTAGCCGTCAGTCTGATCGGCTGGTATCTTTATAAACTTCCCTCAAAAGGTGCTTCAAGAGGCTTGATCATCAGTGGCTCTCTCATCTTTGCCGGCGCCTTGGGGAACATACTGGATTCTGCCTTTTATGGCCTCCTCTTCAATGATAGCAATTATCAGATTGCCACCTTTATGCCTGAAGAAGGGGGGTATGCTCCTTTCTTGTTCGGCAAAGTTGTAGACATGCTATACTTTCCCCTTTATGAAGGCTTTTTGCCCGAATACATTCCTTTTTGGGGAGGAGAGTACTTTATTTTCTTCCGCCCTGTATTCAATATCGCAGATTCAGCAATAAGCTGCGGTGTTGTATCCGTTCTCCTATTTCACAGGGGCTTCTTCAGCGATAAATCTGAAGACTAGAACTTGATCTGAGTTCCGAATAGAATTCCCATATAAGAGATCCTTTCATTGAACTCCGCATCTTCCTTTGTAAGAGTATTAACGCTCTGTCGGTAGTAAGGAGTTAAGCTGAAAGAAGTCTTGATGCTGTGGAAGTATGTTACTCCTGCAGCTGCATGAACATTAATGATCCCATTTTTCTTGTATGGATTTTCATCGCTGCTGAGATCGTAAACTTCACTTCTATCCTGGTCAGAGCTTATGGTGTGGTTGTCGTTAACAATGTTTTTAACCACATTGCTTCCACTTATTCTAAACTCAGCACCCGGTTCTGGCTGAGATGGGACCTTATTGGCGATCCTATCTTCAACTCTCTTCAAAATATACCCCTTGTAGTTGTTGTATACTTGAACACCCAGACCACCTTTTAAAAACCATCCCCACTTAGATTCTCTGTCTTGGTAACCGATTAAGAATGGAATTTCAAAGAAGTCGTATTGGTTAGAAAATCTGCGATCTCCATCAATTCTCACTTCCTCATAGATCTGAGTGAGTTGCAATCCTGTTTCGAAGAATTTGTTCTTTTTCAAGTCGTATTGGAAGCTAGCTCCCATGGTGTAAGCTAGTCTGGTATTTTCAGTCTTCAATCTCTTCTCCAAGAACTCAGTTTCCATATTGTATTTTGGAGTTAGGATCTTATTGATGAATTGCGGTCCAACATAGAACTGAACAGATAGTCTTTCCATAAAGCTTTTCTCCGGCGCAGCTTCCATAACATAATCCCATTTTCCTTCAGGAATCATTGGAGATTTCACTAGTTTGATACCATCCATTTCTCTAGGATACATCCCATTTAAATGATAGAATCTGATTGCAGAAGCGGCTTTTGCGGTTCCCCATCCATCCATCTCTTCTACAAGGATTCCAAGTCTGCTATCGCCAAAGTTTGGTATTCCAAATCCCATACTTGAGTTAGAAGCAAGGAGGTCAGAACCGTTTGTAAGTGGATTTTCTTCTTCAATTTCCTCCGGAATATATGGAGCAAGTTCAATGGCTTTTAATGGATCTATGGTATGATCTTCAAAATCATATGCTCTATTTACAACTTGGCCAGTGTTGTTCTCAGAAATTTCTTTTGTATTAGATGTAGTAAGAAGGATATCTTCTGCATGTGGTAGGTTTTCTTCTCCTTGGCTCATCAGCAGAGCAGAAGTGCCACCTGCCATGGCTAGTAATAATAGAGTTCCTATGATCCTCCAACTAGAGGAGATCTTGTTTGCAACGATGTGACCAAAAGTGCGTTCAGCTTGAATATTGTTCCAAACTGAATCAGGAGGAGTAACCGTCTGATCTCTCAGTCGGTCTCTAAAGATTTGGTCAAACTCTTGATATCGATCAGACATGCTTACTAATTTTTTGTTCGGTCAATAACTTCTGCATCCATTTCCTAGATTTGGCCAATTGAGACCTAGAGGTGCTTTCCGTTATCTTCAACATTTCGCCAATTTCTTTATGGCTGTATCCCTCAATCACATATAAATTGAATACCACTCGGTATCCATCCGGTAGCTTTTGGATCAAAGCCAATAGTTCCATCTCACTTAACCTGCTAACAGCTTTGGAGTCCACTACTTTATCTTGGTAATCTTCTATTCCAATGTTCTCCTGCTTAAAACTTGATTTTCTGCAATAGTTCAGAGAGGTATTCACCATTATTCTCCTGATCCATCCCTCAAATGATCCATTTGATTTGAATTGAGATAGATTGTCAAATACCTTTATGAATCCATCTTGTAACATATCTTGAGCTTCTAACTCATGTCTTGCATATCGCAGGCAAACGAAGTACATCTTGGACGCATAGAGCTCATAAAGCCTCTTTTGAGCTGCTTTATTCTCATCAATACAAGCTTGTATGAGCTGCTTTTCTTTCATTGGCAGAAAAAAAGATCGTTCCTTCCCAATACACTAGACTGTGTATATGGGAAAAACGTCTACTGTCTTCCAATAAATTTACGAGAAAATATGCTAAGCTATTGAATGAGATCTTTTTGGGTCATCAATTCAGCGATCTGAATGGCATTTGTAGCTGCACCTTTTCTAAGATTATCCGCAACGATCCATAAGTTCAAACTGTTGGGTGCAGTATCATCTCTTCTAATCCTTCCAACAAAAACCTCATCTTTTTGATGCGCTTCTAATGGCATCGGATATTGAAGATTTGAAGGATCATCCTGAAGGATCACACCAGGAGTTGAAGATAATATCTCTTTAACCCCTGAGATATTAAAATCATTCTCAAAGGTGATGTTGACAGATTCTGAATGACCCCCTACTACAGGAACTCTAACGGCAGTTGCACTTACTTTTAGTTCCGGTTCAGAAAGGATCTTGCGACTTTCTCTCAGCAACTTCATCTCCTCCTTTGTATAGTCGTTGTCTTCAAAAACATCGCATTGAGGTAAACAATTTTGATAGATAGGATAAGGGTAGGCCTTATCACCTTCAATTCCATCCCTTTCATTTTCATATTGCTGAACAGCCTTTACACCTGTGCCTGTCATTGACTGATAGGTTGAGATGATCATTCTGGCAATACCATATTTTCTATGCAAAGGCGCTACGGCCATGAGCAGTTGTATGGTTGAGCAATTTGGATTGGCGATCAGCTTGTCAGAATCATCCAATAAGTTTCCATTGATCTCGGGAATAACCAATTTATATCGGTCATCCATTCTCCAAGCTGAAGAATTATCGATCACCACTGAGCCGGCAGCTACAAATTTTGGAGCATACTCCCTGGATACATCTCCTCCAGCAGAAAAAAGGGCAACATCCGGAGCTGCTTTGATAGCATCTTCCATGCTAACTATGGAATAGTCTTTTCCTTTAAATGTCAGCTTGTTTCCAACTGACCTTTCAGAGGCAACCGGCAATAGCTCATCTACCGGAAAATTCCTTTTCTCCAATAGTTCCAACATCACCTGACCAACCATTCCGCTTGCACCAACAACAGCTACTTTCATATTCTCCGCTTATTTCTTATCTTAAATAAAGATTTCCTGACAGCTGCAAAATTACTAAGTATTCATGCGGAAAATCAGGAATTATGTTTTTAAGATATAGCACTTTAGGACTTACCATCCTTCTCAATTTCAGTATCAGTTCTTCACAAGTACAATGGCAAGAGAGTTTCTCGAACCAAAACCTTAAGTATCCTAAATTATGGATAGGTGATACCTCAAGTTTCATGATCAATAGTCAAGCTGAGCTTCAGTTGAACGCTTCCTCATCCAATTCTCCAATCGGTTTGGGAACCACTTCTTCTATTGCCCTTAATGCAGAATGGGATTTTTATATCAAGCTAGATTTTTCTCCTTCCTCTTCCAATTTTGCAGAGATCTACCTCATGTCGGACAATGCCAACCCTAATCATTCACTGAATGCCTATTTTGTGAGAATCGGTGGGGTAAGTGGATCCTCTGATGCAGTAAGCCTTTATAAAAAAGAGAATGGGTCCAACACAAAGATCATTGAGGGAAGAGAAGGGGTTGCCGGAACTTCTACTGTTGAGATGAGGGTCAAGGTTAAGAGAGATAGTGTTTATCAATGGGAGCTTTTCACTGATACTTCTCTGCAGGGAAATTATATACTAGAAGGAAGCACAATAGATAGCAGCTTTCTTAGTAGCAACTACTTTGGCCTGAAATACACATTTACTTCTACCAGAGCTGATAAGTTCTATTTGGATGAAATAAGTGTCAGAGGAGAAATATATAGAGACAATCTGCCGATCAAATGGCATTCAATGGAGGTGCTGGACTCTAGTAAGCTATTGATCCGGTTTTCGGAAATACCCGCTCCTACTGAAACCCTTGACCCTTTGAATTATAGAATACTTCAGAATAACAGAAATCCTGCTTCTATAGATTATATTATTGGTGATAGTGCCAGTGTTCTATTGGATTTCAACCAATCTTTTGCAAGAGGGAAAGAGCTGGGGCTGGAGATAAAGGAGATCAGGGATAAAAGTCAGAACAGAATGTCTCCGGATACTATATATTTCATCTTTTATCAGCTTGAAGAAGCAAGTCCTGAAGACATTGTCATTTCAGAATTTATGGCTGATCCAACCCCCGGAGTATCACTACCTGAGGTTGAGTTTATTGAGATTTACAACAGATCGAACAAGTTTATCGATCTTTCTTCATGGCTTATTTCAGATAAGAGTGGAGGTGGATTTTTATCAAAGTATGTTTTATTCCCAGATTCCTATTTACTTCTTTGTGATCAAGAAGATTCTGTCTTATTTGATCTAGATGATCCGACCATGGGAATTGATTATTTCCCAACCCTCAACAACAGCTCAGATCAGATCAAACTCTTGAATTCCAGGAGAGAGATAATCGACGAGATAGAATACGATCTAAGTTGGTATCATTCTGAGATCAAGTCAAATGGTGGATGGAGCATTGAGCTGATAAACCCTTATAAGAATTGCAGAGATATTTTTAATTATACAGCCTCTATTGATCCAAGTGGAGGAACCCCGGGAGCTGAAAACAGTGTTTATGATTCCCTCCTGGATCTAGAAGCACCTGAATTGTTGAGGTATGAATTCCTATCTGACAGCCTACTCTACATAGAATTCAACGAAAGTATAGATAGCACCCAACTTGGACTTCTTGAGATCAGAATGGGCGGACTTCTTCTCACTAATATTGAAAGCAGAGGGAAGTCAAATGCCCTCTTTATAAGGTTGGAGGAACAAGCTGAAAGCGGCAAGTACTTCTTCTTTGAAATGAAGAATCTCTTTGATTGTGAGGGGAACAGAATGAAGGATTTTAAGCAAGAATGGATCTTGCCGGCAATGATCAAAAAGGGTGATGTAGTGATCAACGAGATCTTGTTCAACCCTCATACAGGAGGAAGTGATTATATAGAACTGCTGAATCTTTCAGACATGATCTTCAGTTTGGATGGATGCTCTATTTCAAATTTGGATACAACCAAAAAAGAGGGCATCAGTTTTCCGGATCATCTTTTTCATCCCGGGGAATTTTGGGTTGTGACAGAGGATAAGAGCTATGTAATGAATTACTTCAATAACACATATTCTAACCGGATCCTTCAGTCAGATCTTCCATCTTTCAATGATGATAAAGGGAGTGCTCTTTTTTATAATTCCAAGGGGGAACTGATCGATCAGCTCAACTACAACGAAAACTTGCATTTTCAGCTTCTAATCAGCAATGAGGGGGTTAGTTTAGAACGGATAGACCCTTACTCAGAGGCCATTGAGACAAATCTTTACTCAGCGGCAGAAAGTGTTGGATTTGGGACACCTACCTATCAAAATTCTCAATATTCAGAGAGAGAGGGCCATCCTTCTAATTTTCAACTGAGAAAGGAAATATTTTCTCCTGATCATGATGGTTTTGATGACCTTTTATTTCTTGATTATCAGTTTAAGAAAGAAGGGTATACGGGAAGTATTAATGTTTTAGACTCCAAGGGAAGATTGGTGAAGAGGCTAGTGAACAATGAGCTTTTTGCAATGAAGGGGGAAGTAAGATGGGATGGGATGGATGAAAATAACAGAAAAGCTCCCATTGGGATCTACTTGCTGATGATTGATGTTTTCCATATCTCAGGGGAGAGAGAAAAGGCCAAACTTGCATTTGTTTTGGCCGGAATGCTAGAGTGAGCCCGTTGGAAAACTTCTCATTGCAGCGAAGAAACCCATCACTTTCAAATGATGATGCCTCACATAATTCCCCTCTTGAAGAACTTCCATCATCACATATATAGCGGAGCTGTCCTTTTCCTTGAACCATGAATAATCTTGGTTTAACTGCTCTCCTAAAATAAGTCTGCGTGTTATCGACTTGTTGAATTTTTTTTACAATAAGTCAAACAAAAGTTAGACAAGATGTGTTTCAGAATATATTTAAGAATTATGATCATCGGAATTGATTTTGGAGCAAAGACAGCAGGGACTACTGTTATAGCTAGACTTTATGATTACAATAAGGTGGACTTCCACAGTTCTGCAAAGGGAGAAGACGCTGATCAATTCCTTTTCAACTTCATCGATGCAAACCCGGACGTTTGGTTAGCTTATATTGATGCTCCTTTGTCTCTTCCAAAGATCTATAGGAACGGACTGGGTGAGGGAGATTATTTTTATCGACAGGCCGACAGAAGCACTGGAGCTATGTCTCCAATGTTCTTAGGTGGGTTGACAGCAAGAGCTATGAAATTGAAGCCGGCTTTCAGACAAAGAGGGATTAAATTGGTTGAAACCTATCCTTCTAAACTGGCTGATGTGATCGGGCTAAAGGATAAGGGATATAAAAAATCGTCAGGTGATATCTCTGAATTCTGTGATGAGATCAAAGAGAGAAGTCTTTTTCAGTTTGATAATAAGGAAGTTAGGAATTGGCATTACTTTGATGCGCTTTTGTGCCTTTATTCAGCCAAGCGCTATGAGATCCAGGCCGCTATGGTTTTTGGAGATGAAGAAGAAGGTACTATTACTGTTTAGCCTTTGACCTCATGGCCTCTCTATAATATCTCCAAGGAACTATCAGCATTCCAAAGCATTCTCCATCTTCTTTTCCCAAATGCTTATGATGTACTTTATGAGCTTTTCGTATTGCTCTTAAGTATGCATTGTCTGTTCGCTTGAACCAGTTCAATCTTTGATGGATGAAAACATCGTGAACAGTAAAATATGCAAGTCCATAGAAGAAAATACCCAGACCCATGGCCAATCCAAATTTAAAGATTCCTTCCGCCCACAAAAAGAAGAGCAGGGTACTGATCGCAGCATAGAAGAGAAAGAAAGTGTCGTTTCTTTCAAACCATCCTTTTTCAGGGGTATGATGATCTCTATGCAACACCCATAAAAAGCCATGCATAACATACTTGTGAGTAAACCAAGCCATGAACTCCATAGTGGCGAAAGTTAGAATACCAACGAGTATATGTAGGGCAATTTCCATAGTACAAAGTTAATTCGATTACCATAACAATCTACTTCTCGATTTGTTATGGTCTATTTAAAATTCCTATTGCTTTGAATGCATAGATCGATCTTTGGAGATATTCAACCCATCAGGATCCATAAAAAAATTTACGCGACTATTTGAAATTCTCCTACTTTAGCCCCAAAGCATGAATATCCGCGAAAAGTTTTACCTCTTTCTTGTTTTGCTGGCTACTTTCATCCTCGGATTGATGGTAGGTACAAAGAACTGGGTCCATTTCCCATACGGTGATGGGATGGACTATTTATTAATGTCAGAGAGTTTCTACCAGCACAAAACTCCGGATCTTAGGGAGAGGGATGCTGAGCACTATATAAGCTACCTTAAGAAGAGAAGTTTGCCATTGTATCAGATCGAGTCGCTTGAAGCGGGTACAAAGATCGATAGGAAGCTCAGTCGACTGCATTACTTGCCTTCTGAGGTAAATCATAGGTATTACAACTATCACTTCTGGTTCTATTCCTTGCTTAACCAACCTGCAAGAGCTTTTTTTTACCATTTGAAAGGGGATATTTCCGCAAGCTTTTTGATGACGAATTTGTTGCTCCTTCTATTTGGAGTATGGATGATCTTTCATCTAAAGGAAGTTGAACTGAAAAGGAAGATACTGTTATCATTACTGATGGTATTTTCTCCACTTTTTTGGTATCTGGATTGGGTGCATACGGAAGTATACTCTTCTGTGCTGGTCTTCCTTTCATTGCTGTATTTCTTTGAATCTAAATGGTACTATGCACTCCTCTTTGCATCATTGGCATCCATTCAAAATCAAGCCTTGATATTGCTCGCATTTACCATCGGTGTTTATTTGCTTTACCGAGAAGGAATAAAGTGGAAGGTTCTATGGAAGGCCTTTTTATGTGGACTTTGGGGTTTTCTTCCGATGCTTTTCTTCTTCTATCATTATGGTGATTATAGCTTAATTGATGGGGAAGGGTATTTAGATAGTTCTTATATGAGTTGGAAGAGGGTGTGGAGCTTTTTCTTTGACATCAATCAAGGGATGATCGTTGGTATACCTCTAGTCTTGTTTGTCTTGATCTATTGGCTGATCAAAGATATTACCAATAGAAAGTTGTACTTGGAGTACTTGTTTTTGATCCCTTTAGCCTTTATGATCTTCGCCATTATCCAAACAGTTAACTGGAACCACGGTGCTGCAATTATGAACCGATATGCCGTTTGGTGTGCCATGATCTTGCTGCTGATCTTCGAGCGCAGACTTAGAAGACAATCGGAAAGGAAATATCTTGTTTTAATGTCCCTTTCTATTGTTTCAAGTGCAATCCTGATTTTTAGTCAACGTGATTTCAACAAGCTCTACTGGTCTTCCAATGAGATCAACTCACTCACTAGCTATTTATGGAACAATTATCCATCACTTTATGATCCGGAACCCCAAATATTTGAAGCAAGAGTGCTGTGGATGGATTATTCCTTTACTGATTCAGTGAAGGTTTACGCCACAAAAGAAAAGAAGATTATGAAAATGCAGGTCAGCAGTTCTTCCTTGGATCAATTGAAATTGAGGGGAGTTGATCCTGAAAAGGTAGATAGTATAAGAACTGAATTGGACTATGTCAATGATAAGGCCTATCTAAATCTGAATACTCTGCAGGCTCTTGGATATGACCAAAGCAAAGACACCTTGATCGACTATATAGAGAAAACGAAGAGGTGGAATATGATGAAAAAGTATGTAAGGGATTTTAAGAAAGACAGCTCTTACGTTAATGGATTGAAGAGGTCAGGTGAAAGAGTTGTTTCTTCCATGTGGCAGAGAGCCGGCAGGCATTATCAAGATGAAGTTGATAAATACTGGGCCAGGAAAAGGTAAATGATCTAAGAATAGCGCAAATAGATTCGAAGAAGATCTAGAGGTGCTATGAAGAAGTAGGTAGCCTTGATCTTTGAAACTGCCTTATCTTCCCATCTTTTCAGGGGCATTTCTACGATCTCATTCTCAGGCTGGCTCGTGAGTTTCTTCAATCTAAAGATCAATTCAACATCAAATAGCCACCTAGAGATAAAAGAGTCTTTAAATATTTTTATAGCCTTTTCCGTCTTGATCAGCTTCGCCCCACATTGAGTATCATAGATGGGCAGCTTCAGCATATTGCTGACAATTGTTGCGAAGATCCTTCCGATATAATGTCTCCTCAACTTCCTTTTAATATCTGTCATGCCTAGGATCTTGATCCTGGAACCAATGATCAACTGAGCATTATTATATTCCATAGCCACACTTCTTAGTCTTTGAAGCTCACTTAGAGGTGTAGCCAGATCAGCATCGAAATAGCCAATGTATTCGCAATTTGTTGATCTGGAGTCTATGACTGCTGAGCGGATTGCTTCTGCCTTTCCCACATTCTTTTCCAGGTGCAGACAACTACAATGGGTAAAATTTTCACTGAGGTTTTTCAAGAGATCGAGGGTGCTGTCGGTGCTTCCATCATCCACAAAAAGGAATTCAAAGTGCTTTGATCCTTCAGATCCAAGATATGCGCTATACTCATCTACAGGCATCCTATTGGATTCATTGTAACAGGGTATTATGATCAAGCACTTACTCATCTTTAATCTCTTGAGATCTAACTTTTGGTCTGGCAATGGCAAAGACAGACAGTCCGGCTATACTTAGTCCTATTTTCCTCATCCAGCTTCCAAGCTTATAATCGAATATAAGGGTGTTTTTTATAATGGGATCTACCCAGCTTTTTTGATGGCCTCCAATTCCCTGTACTTCCTCCTTCTTTAGGCCAAGCTTCTCCAATAGTTTGATCAATAATCTAGGTAGCAACAAACTACTAAAATAGTAACCACTGTATTCTACTTCAAGTCCGGCACTTTCAAGAGCATGCCGCAAACTTCTTTTAGTATACCTCCGATAGTGCTTAAGAAAATCGTCATGAGCGCAATACAGAGATTGAAAAGCAGGTACAGTGATCAAAAAGCTTGTCTCGCTGCCAATAGAAGCAGACCTTTCAATTGATTCTTTTAAAAAGTCGACCTCATTTTCTATATGCTCTATCACATCTAACAAAAGCACAAGATCTACCTTCTCAGTCTCTTGAACAGCTTCCTCAAGCTCTGAATGGATCTTGAACCTAGTTGGGTCCAGTTTCTTTCGGTATTTTTGTATCAACTCTGCGGTAAAAGCAGTGTCAACCGCAGTAAATCTTGCGTTCTCAAGTTCATTGGACAATTGTTCTATCAACCAAACATCTCCGCAACCAATGTCTAATATCTCAAAGCTGGAAGACTTTTCACTGCCATTGATTCCTTTAATAAGATCTAAGACCACTTGATACCTTGCCTCTTCCCAAGGATGTCGGGCAGAGTTTTCATTGCTTATCTCGGATTCTACTAGATCCATACGATCATATATTCTTGAAGCATCATTTACCAGTAATATGGTATCAATTGAACACCTTCCAATGAAGCTTCATTTTTCTTGAGCCAGAAGTTCAATGCTTGTTTATCAGTTTTTCTATAGAATGACATAAAGTGGGCAGGGTATCGTTCTGAAAAACCATTTACACATTTTAATCCCACCCTCTGACAGGCTAGCATAGTCGCCATATGATGGAAAGCTATTTCAGCATTCTTGATCTCCTTGTTAGGGAACTGAAATGCGATAGCTTCATAAATAGGAACATAAGTTTCGGTGATCTTTTTTGAGATGTATTCAATCTCTTCAATGGATTTTGACTTTTCAAATCTCTTGATCTCCCAGTTTACCTTGAAGGTGTTGTCAACAACTGCCAAAACACATAATCCAAGGATCACAGATTGAGCCTTCGAGAAGTTTTTAAGATATAGGATCAATACCTCTGCAGCTAGCAATAAGAGGAAGATCAGGTTGATATTTATAAATCGATTGATTGACCCAATATAGGAAAAGCCCGGAATGCTAAAGATCAATTGGTAAAGAGATAGATCTCCAATTCTAAGGGTAAACAAGACTCCAACAAGCATCAAGGTCATAAAGAAGTAGAACCTTGTTCCAAGGTTTTTAAAACCCAATTTAATACCTAGTGGAATAAGAGATAGAAAGCATAGAAATGGGAGAATACCCGGATACAGAAAATGCACCCACCATTGATCGAACTTAAAGGCGCTATGAGAAAACAGTGCCTTCCCCCAAAGGGTTGAAGTGGGTGGAGAAAAGAAGTATGATCTTAATCTAGGAATGGAATTCTTTATTTGCTCAAAGTCCCTTTCGGCAAATCCATCTAATACAGCTTGGTAGGGTGCAAGTAAATAGAACAGAGCAACTAATGAGCTAATGATCAGAGCAAAGTGGAGGAGATACACTTTTTTAAAACTGAATGATCCGATTGCATTTTTAATATCGTTTCGAAAGAAGATCGGACATAGTACAGATAGTAATAGCAGTCCATAAAGAGTTATTATTCCTAAAGACCTTCCACAGAGGAATTGAAGAAATAAGGCGATACATGCATAGGACAAATAAACCAACTTTCCTTTCTTCAAGAAAGAATAGAAGAACATCAATGTTAGTGGAATAAAGAATCTTGGCAATAGCTGTAAGTGATTAAGCTGACCTAAATTGTATAGTCCAAAAGCAAATATGTAGGCAATGAAAATTGAAACAAATGAATTCTGAAAGATCTTCTTGAAGGCAACAAAAGAGATCAGATAGTTCAAGCCAAACATTGTAATGATCCACAACTGAAATGAGGTATGATCATCAAAGCTCATCCATCGGAAAAGGGAATAAATTAGAATAGTTCCCAAGGAACTCTCTGAATAAGCCATGGCACTTTTCGCCGGAAAGAAAAAGTTTGCGTTCCAGTAGGAACTTACATTGCCTATCAGATACTGATATCCATGTTCTAATTGATATAGTATAAGCCTGGCTCCTCCATGATCTCCGGGGATAAATGACAGTTCGCTACCCATTATTCTAACCGGCATATAGTACAGTCCGAATAGGAGTAAAGAGATCAAAATGAAGAGTGTAAGTGACCTTTGTTCTTTCATCAATTTTCCGGAATCATTGCTTTCTCAAATTTTTCAGTTATAATTCTGAATTTTGAGCCTTCGGAATTTATAAGGATGGTTAACAGAATATTTATCTTTTTTCTCTTAGTAACAGCTAGCTTACTTTCTTGCAATAATACAAGAAATAAGGATTTTGTATACACTGAGGGCAAAAGTTTGATGCTTGGAGGAGAAAAATATTTTCCTATTATGATCAACTATGTGACTTCAATCAGGTTGATAGATAATCAGTTTGTAATAGGTCCTTCCATTGAGTACGACAAGCCCGGTGTATTTGAAAGCAGAACCGAAGAGGAAGCTTATCAAAGAATGAAGGTACATTTTAAGGCCATTAAGCAAATGGGCTTCAATGCGATCCGTTTTGTTGGCCTGAATCCCATTGATTATGAAGCTCAAAATAACACCTCTATAGCCGTCTTTGATTATTTTGACGAGATGGGAGAAAGGAGCAGTGAAGAAGTGGTTTGGATGGAAGATCAACTTTTGAGTTCAATGGATAAGATCGTTGATCTGGCAAGTGAGATGGAGCTAAGGTTGATGGTCATCCTGCCAAGGCCAAGGAGAAAGGAAGAAGAGAATAGGGTGAGGCTGAATTTCATTGAAAAAGTCTTGAAAAGATATAATTCAAACCCTACTATCTTCTCTTATGATTTCTTCAATGAGCCCATTTATTTCGACAATGCAGAATTTGCAAACTACAATGAAAGAAGAAGGGACAAGAGAGATGCTAAACGACTAGTTAGCAGGTGGAAACAGATGATGCAAGTGCATGCTCCAAGTCAGCTTTTAACCATTGGTTTCTCAGAACCAATTGAAGTGTTTGAATGGGATCCAAGTATATTGGATGTTGATTTTGTTTCCATACACACTTATCACCCCTTAAGAGTGCCCAATGAGATCTATTGGTTTTCAAATCATATGAGCAAGCCTTGGCTGATCAGTGAAACCTCTCTTCCGGCTGAAAATGACTCTATCAGCTACGAAGACCAAGCCATATTTATGACCGAAGCTTTACAACGAACGATAGATTGTGGTGGGGCCGGTTTTGGCTGGTGGCAATACCAAGAGGTCAAATGGGGGCCTTTCGAGCATAACTATACTGCCATGGTTGACCTCCATGGAGAGACAAAAATAGGAGATGACAAGATCTTTGGTACCATTAAACCAGCAGCGAAGGCTCTCGCATCTTTTGATTTTTCTAAAAAGGGGGAATGTAATTGCCATGTGAACTATTACAATATGCTGGGGTTTGAGAACTATTTGATCAAAGGAGAGATCGTGGATTACACGAGCGGTGAGCCAATTGAAGGAGCAGTGATCAGAGCTTGGAATCGCAATTGGAGGGTTGGGATCAATACTTTCTCAAATGAGAATGGAGAATTCAATCTTTATTCTAATGATGAATCAGTGCACTTTGAGATCTCTGCACCTGGAATGAACACTGAGAAGTTTGATCTTCGATTAAAATATGATACTACAGCAGCCTACACCAGTGAAGGATTATCAGAAGTTGATCTTGAATATCACAAGGTTCATTTTCAGAAATTCTTGAAAGAAGAGAGCAGGGGGAAGTCAGTTTTTGACTTTGACCCCAAATACTTTGACAATAGTAAGCTTCAAGCCAAAATGAAGACTATTAGATTGAGAGAGATCTTATAAGGGGATAGATCACCTATTGGAGTAATCGCACTTTAGATAGTTGATGAAAGCTTCCTCCCCGGATTCATTCCAAACATAGAACTTCAATTCTGATCCCTCAGGGTAGTTAGCCAATAGTTTATAACTGTAATCAATGCTTTGCCATTCTATACTTGGTGGGATATAGATGTTCTCATATGCAAGCAGTTCTCCTGCTTTTTCAACTTTGACAACCAAATAGGTTTTGTCACTCTTTCTATTCAGAAGATGAACCTTGAAGTTTAATTTTTTGAAGGAGAGTTTATCAAGCTCATTCAAGACTAAAGTTGAACTGTATGGGTTTGATGCAAAGACCTTTTCGTAATTGTTATTTACGATCCATTTCCAATCTGTTTTCCACAATCCCTGTTTTAGGTTGTTGTAATTTTGGATATAAGTAGTGTGATCAGGCCTAAGATCAGTAGAATCTCCAAGAATTTGAATTGAAAAGTCGTCAAAGTAGATCTGTCCTTCTCCCCAATATTTTAGATAGGTGTAAATAGTGTCTTTCTCCGATCGATAGTAAGGTGGCACATAGGCCGCTTGCAGCTCATACCAGTCTCCTGTCTTTTTAAATTGAGTTGGATCCATTTGATTTGAATTGGCTCCTCCCCAACCGTAGACTTTATTATCACGATGATCTTTTACTTCAGTAACAACACTAAAAGGGTGATCCCAATAGTCGCCTTCAAGTTTAAACCTAAGGTTCATAACATAATAGATGTCTATTCCCACCTTAAGGCTTTCAAAGGTGTTAACGATCATTTCGCCTGCATTCCTCTCTTTATTTAGAATAAGCAATCCATCATGAGCAATGCTATCTAGGGATGAATTATCAGCTACCTTCTCAGCCTCAAAACTTGTGTAATGGATCATTGAGTTTAGCTCAGGTCTTGAATCGGGCAACTTGGTCTTACCTCTGGGATATTCTAAGAGGTGAAGCTTGGAAGGATCGTACTTGGTTGTTCCAAATACTTCCCAATAGTATTCCTTGTTCATCCGCAGTGTATGAATGATTCCCTTTCTCTGCTGCCAGGTTTGGAAGAGATTCAAACTCATACAAGCCAATAGAAAAAGAGATAATGCAACGGCAGGGATCCTGATCTTTTGATAGACAGAAGAATAGAGGAAGCCCAACGGGAACAAGTACATCGGATAGGTTTGAACTATGGAACGTTGGCTGAAACTATCAGCATACCACCAGCAATCCCAACTGCTGAGGATCCAAATATTTACTAGTCCGAAAAGAAGGAAGGGATAGAAAAGCCTCTTTTCTTTTTTGTATAAGAAGTAGTAAGAGATAAAGAATAGGAAGGCAATTGGAGTATAAAGAAGCCATCCTTTCTTATAGCTAAATAGATACTCGATGAGATAGGGATCTGTGAGTTTGAAGTTCTCAAAGATGTAACTATCGTGAACAACTTTTTTGGTAAGGGCCAGCCAATAGATCACTTGAAGCAATCCAATTCCAATTACTATAGCTGAGCCTATCAGCAGATCCTTTTTATGCTCTGCAAAAAGAGCAAACCTATCTTTTAGTTCCTCTTTCTTTGTAATTCCCCAGAGGAGCAATACCACTAAGAACAGCAATTCATTCGGCCTACTCAATACGGTTATTCCAAAAAAGATGGAGACAATGACCAAGTGGATCCTCTTATGATCTCTATACCATAAATGTGTGAAATAGAGAAGAATAGAGTAATTGGTGAAGAGATAGATATGAGGAGAGGTGGTATTATTGATGGCGATCTGGAAGTAGTTCGTTCCCGCAATAAGCGTTAGCAACAACAAGGCAGTTATCTTGTCTGAAAAATAGAATAGCAAGAACCTCCTCAGAAATACCAAGCCAATGGCTAACCAAATGAATGAGTAGGCCAAAAGACCAATTTGATAGGGTGTTGATAGTCCATCTGCAGGATAGTTGCTGTCCAAATTGGAGTAAATATGTGAGAGGAAGAATGCCGGCGAATACATCATTGACATTCCCATAGTATATTGGATCACCCTTGAGCCATTTCCTCTTTTGTGGGCTTGATAGAAGGCATAAGAAGGGCGATACTTTTCTTGGAGATCATTGATCCACTTCTCATCTTTTAATTGAATGTCATTGTAAATGAAGGTTGCCGGCAGATAGAGGTAATATCCATAATCATCGTAAGAGATCACACCGTAGTTCCCCTTCCCCCAGTTCGGATTGAGAACTCTGAAGTATACAATGCTAAGGATGGCAAGCAAAACGATTGAAGCTGACCGGTATGCTTTCATTTGAACAGACCAAACTTTACAATGCAATACAATGCCCTAAATCCATCTTTCCATCCGATCTTCTTCCCGTCCTCATAGGTTCTACCATAATAAGAGATGCCAACTTCGTAGATCCTGATCTTGGGAATTCTAGAAAGTTTTGCAGTGACCTCCGGCTCGAATCCAAATCTTTTTTCCGTCAATTTTAAGGACTGAGCGATCTTGGTATCGATCAATTTGTAGCATGTTTCCATATCTGTAAGATTCAGATTGGTAAACATATTGGAGAGTTGGGTAAGGAACTTATTTCCGATTGAATGCCAAAAGAACAGGATGCGATGAGGATTACCTCCGATAAATCTTGATCCATAAACCACATCGGCATTGCCTTCAACAACAGGCTTCAACAAGACATTATATTCTCTTGGGTCGTATTCGAGGTCGGCATCCTGGATGATCAAATAATCTCCTTCAGCCAATTCAATTGCCTTGTGTAAGGCAGCACCTTTACCCAAGTTCTTTTCTTGCTTATAATACTTGATGGGTAGGTTGGGGTTTTTAGCCATATAGGCTTGTACAACCTCTTCTGTATTGTCAGAAGAGTGATCATTTACAATAATGATCTCTTTGGAAATGCCATTGATCAATTCAACTTCCTTGACCTTGTTGAGAATGAGGTGAATGGTCTTTGCCTCGTTATAGGCGGGGATCAATATGGATAATTTCTGGATCAAGAGGGTTTTCTAATTAACAGTTTGATCTACAATCATAATGACTTTACAAGGAGTAATATTCGAGTACCCCCTTCTGTAAACTTAGAGCTTCATCTCCGGAATTTCTCCTTCAATGATCAACTTTCCGGCTGTAGCTTCCTTGATCTCATCAACAGTAACACCGAGGGCTCTTTCTTTCAAGACAAATGCTCCATCCTTTACTTCCAATAGAGCTAGGTTTGTAACAACTTTTGTAATGCAATTCACTCCGGTTAAGGGAAGGGTACATTTCTCCAATAATTTGGATTCTCCGGCTTTATTGGTATGCATCATGGCTACAATAATATTCTCTGCCGAAGCAACCAGATCCATGGCACCTCCCATTCCTTTTACCATTTTTCCAGGTATCTTCCAATTGGCGATGTCTCCGTTTTGATCTACCTCCATTGCTCCCAGAACGGTCAATTGAACCTTTCCTGCTCGGATCATTCCAAAAGAAGTAGAAGAGTCAAAGAATACAGATCCGGGTCTGGTAGTGATGGTTTGCTTTCCTGCATTGATCAGATCGGCATCTACCTGATCTTCTGTTGGAAAAGGTCCCATTCCCAGCAGTCCATTTTCAGATTGAAAGGTTACATCAATGCCGTCGGGAATGTAGTTGGCAACTAGGGTAGGAATGCCAATGCCTAGATTTACGTACCATCCATCTTCCAACTCTTGTGCAATTCTCTTAGCTATACCGTTCTTGTCAAGCATTTCTTATAACTTTTTACTTTAAACTCTTTAACCTTAACCTCTTACCGTTCTTTGCTCAATTCTCTTCTCATAATTCTTTCCTTCGAAAATCCTGTGAACGAAGATCCCTGGGGTATGGATCTCATTGGGGTCAAGTTCACCGGCTTCAACAAGTTCTTCAACTTCGGCAATGGTAATGGTTCCTGCCATCGCCATAATGGGATTGAAATTCCTTGCCGTTGCTTTAAAGATGAGGTTCCCTTTTGTATCTCCTTTCCAGGCCTTTACAATGCTGAAATCAGAGACAAAGCTTTCTTCTAAAATGTATTTCTTGCCATTGTATTCTCTAACCTCTTTCCCTTCTGCTATTTCAGTTCCGTAACCTGCAGGGGTAAAGAATGCGGGAATACCTGCTCCTCCTGCTCTGCATTTTTCTGCCAAGGTTCCTTGGGGAGTAAGTTCAACTTCCAGCTCTCCACTTAGCATTTGTCTCTCAAACTCATCGTTTTCACCAACATAAGATGAGATCATTTTCTTGATCTGCTTATTCTTAAGCAGGAACCCCAATCCAAAGTCGTCAACACCTGCATTGTTAGAGATACAGGTTAAGTCTTTGATCTCAGGTTTTGCAGCCAGGGCCGCAATACATTTTTCAGGGATCCCACAAAGTCCAAACCCTCCTAACATGAGGGTCATTCCACTTTCAATACCTTCAATGGCCTCTTCTGCGTTTGCTACTACTTTATTGATCATATCTCTTTCTTATTTACTGGAAGTTTGGTTCAGCACTTCCTTCAAATGTATTTCCTTTTCTAAAAACATCACAATCGAGCTCTATATCAAGTGGTTGCTCAGGTCGTTCAAAGTTTCCGGTGGAGACTTCCAATGTAGAATCTGCATATACCTTATTCATAAAATACCCATAGATCGGCAGACCGGTATTGGCTCCTTGTCCGTCAGAAGTATAGGTAAATCTCACACTTCTGTCTTCTGCTCCAACCCAAACCCCTGTCACAAGGTCCGGTGTAGCTCCTATGAACCATCCGTCGGAATTGTTTTGGGTAGTTCCTGTTTTCCCCGCAATAGGATAAGAGATACCTGCATAAGGCCTTTCCTTACTTTTAGGGAACTTTATCCTGATGCCGGTGCCTGCAACATTCTTTCCTTTGTATTCATTATAATTGTAGGAAGTAACACCTTGTAGCAGATCCAACATTGCATAGGCGGTTTGTTCACTTAAGGCTTCTCTTGTTTTGGGAACATATTCTGCCACAATATTTCCATCCTTGTCCTCTATTCTTGTAAGAAAAATTGGCTCTGTCCACACCCCTTTATTCACAAAGGTGGAAAATGCACCCACCATTTCATAGATAGAAACATCAGCAACACCAAGTGCGAGGGCCGGAACAGTATCAAGAGGTGATACAATACCCATATTCCTGGCCATTTTGATAACTCTTTCCGGTCCAAATTGCTTCATGATCCATGCTGTAACGGTGTTCATGGAGTTGGCAAGTCCGTATTTTAAACTCACATTATATCCATAGTCCTCATCACTGTTCTTTGGAGACCAATCTTTCAATAATCCATACTCACCTTTCTTGAATACCACGGGCACATTAGGCACTTCATAGCATGGAGAAAAGCCTTCATCAATGGCCACTGCATATACGAATGGTTTGAATGTAGAGCCCACTTGTCTTCTTCCCTGCCGTACATGGTCATAGGCAAAATGGTCGTAGTCAATTCCCCCTACCCAAGTTTTGATATGCCCTGTATGCGGGTCCATGGTCATTAGTCCTGATTGCAGGAAACTTTTGTAGTATCTAATGGAATCCATTGGGGTCATCACCGTATCGATCTCACCATTCCATGAGAACACCTTCATTTGTGTAGGCCTATTGAAGATGGCATTGATACTATCTTTTGGATGAAGCTTTGTGAAATGTCCGCAATCCTCTGCCTTGCATCTCACTACTTTTTTCCCATCAATGACCTCTTCTTCCAAAAACCTACCTCTTCTTCCGCAATTGGCGCATTGCTTCCCACTCAAGATCAGGTATCTCTCTGATCTTTTCATGGCTGAATTCATGATCTTGTCTGATTCACTTTCTCTAATGCTGAATGGTGCATTTCTTCTTCTCTTGAGGTCTTTGAAGAAGTCATCTTGTAATTGATATCTCAAATGCTCCTTTACCGCCCACTCTGCATATTTCTGCATTTTGTAGTTGATGGTGGTGTAGATCTTCAAACCGTCTTTGTATATATCATAAGGGCTACCATCAGCTTTGCGAAGTTTGTAGTTCCCTTCTTCATCTTTTTCATCAAAGATCTCTTTTAGCTCAGCTCTGAGTATTTCTCTAAAGTAGGGAGCTATTCCTTCCTTGTGATCTACTTTGCTGTAATCTAGATTCATTGGCAAAGCCTTTAGGGAGTCGAATTCAGCTTCGGAAATAGCGCCATTCCTTTTCATTTGACCTAAGACCACATTTCTTCTGTGCAAGGTGGTATCGGGAAACCTAAGAGGGTTGAACAGGGAAGGATTCTTTAACATACCCACCAGAAGTGCTGATTCTTCAACGCTCAACTCGGCCGGCGTTTTATCGAAATAAACAGAGGAGGCTGATTTGATACCTACTGCATTGTTCACAAAATCAAAGCGATTGAAATACATGGCAATGATCTCGTCTTTGGTATATCTTCTTTCCAGTTGAGCGGCAATGATCCATTCTTGCATCTTTTGCTTGATCCTATCCCAGCTTCCTTTTGGTGCATCTGAAAATAGCATTTTGGCCAGCTGCTGGGTGATGGTACTTGCACCTCCGCTTTTGCCAAACTTAGCTACTGCTCTGGCTAACCCTCGAATGTCAATTCCCGAATGCTCGTAATATCGTTCATCCTCTGTTGAAACAAGTGCTTTGATCAAATTGGGCGACAATTGATCATAGGATACGTTCACTCGGTTTTGATAGAAGTATTTTCCCAGGATCTTGCCGTCAGAAGTATACACTTCAGTTGCCAGATTGCTTTTGGGGTTTTCTAGCTCTTCAAATGTTGGTAAGGGGTCGAAACCCGGCCAAGCAACCGCCGCCCCATACATCATCACTGCAAAAAGAATAATGGGTAGAAAGATCAGCATCCAAAACAGGGCGATCGATTTTCCATAAGATCTATGTTCTTTCTTCTTATTCAACTCTTTTCTCTATTCTGATTCCTATATCTGTAACGTTATCCAGTTCCATTTCGCGCATGGCCTGTTCAATTTCAAAAGTATATTCTCCCTTGGCGGGAAAAACAATTCTCTCCTTGTACTTAAACTGATAGTCGAAGATTCCTCCAATGCCTTTTCCCAGCCATCTTCCCTGATTGTCTGCAAAGATCATCTGTGCTGTATCAACTGACACCAGGCCATTGGGACTGCTGGTTTTTGTGAAGAGGTATAGGTTCTTGTAGGGATAATCTCCTCCATGTCTCACATTCAAATACAGGTCATATTCGGAGAGTGTATCCTCAACAATAAAATTGAACCTAGCCGACTCATTCCTATGCCATTTTGCATCAGAGACCTTCAAATTCTCTTCGAAAAGCAAATTGCTATCACAAGAGATCAATGAAAAGGACAAGATGCAAATTGCAAGGTATGTAGTGATCGAAGCTCTCAAATCAAGCCTTGTTTTTCTTTGATCGATTTCCACTGAATTTTTTCTTTCTTCTCTTCTTGCCCTTCCCTTTAGGTTTGTCAAACCTATTCAAGCTATCCTGTCCTACCACATTGGCATAGGTTTCTACCTCGGCTACCGGTTCTGCAGCTTCAGAGCGCAATGCCAGAGGTTTCTTCCCCTTTTTATTCTCCTCAATGACACTCTTAACTTGTTCTAATGACATCTCTATGAACTCATTGGGTTCATCAGCATAGGAATACCACATTCTCTTTTTGAAGATGTCCATCTTTTGGAAGAAGGCATTTCCCTTTTCTGTCTTGAGCTTGAACTTTGTGTCGGGAAATTCTTTCAGCTCCTCAACATAGAGGTCAAGTTCATAATTCAAACAGCACTTGAGTTTGCCACATTGTCCTGCAAGTTTAGAGGGGTTTAGGGAAAGCTGCTGATATCTTGCAGCTGAAGTTGATACCGACCTAAAATCAGTGAGCCAAGTAGAGCAACACAGTTCTCTACCACAGGAGCCTATGCCTCCTAATCGGCCTGCCTCTTGCCTCATCCCGATCTGTTTCATTTCAATTCTTGTCTTGAATGAATCAGCCAGTTTGCGGATCAGTTCTCTAAAATCCACTCTTTCTTCTGCAGTGTAATAAAAGATAACCTTGGACTGATCTGCTTGGAACTCCACATCAGAGATCTTCATTTTCAACCCAAGTTCTGATGCAAGTTCTCTCGACTTGACCATGGAGGAGGATTCTTTTGCTCTTCCATTATGCCATTTCTCAAGATCTTCTTCAGTTGCTTTCCTCAAAACCGATTTTAAATCATCAGTTTGTTGGATCAAATGCTTTTTCTGGATCTGCAATCGAACCAATTCTCCACTCAATGAAACGATGCCAATATCATAGCCGGTAGTTGCTTCAACTACAATTGCCTCACCTTCATATAAGCTTAATTGATTGGGGTCGAACTTGAAGAATTCCTTTCTTCCATTCTTGAAACGGACCTCTACAGCCGGATAAGTTGAATTCCCATTGGTGTCGCTGACATTAGCTAGCCAGTTGAACACAGTTAGCTTGTCACAACCGTTATTTCCGCAATTGCCATTGTTCTTGCAGCCTTTTGGCAGACCATTTTCCTTATTTCCACAATTGGCGCATGCCATATTCCTTCTACCTCTTTTTGATTCACTACTCCTAAAAGCTAGGAGCAAGACTAACTAACAAATTTACGTTTTTTGGCTCTCAGCAAATTGGCAAACTGCATTGACATATCCATAAAGATGATCTTTGCATATGCATTCCTTTCAATATGGTAATGTGCCTCATTCAATAGTTCATTGATCTCCACAATGTTCTCTGCAATAATAAAGGGCGAAAACTTCTTGAGGAATGCATCTTCTTTACCAAAATATGTCTGGAGTTGATCTCCACTATAGTTGCGAAGAATGCCTTCTCGCATCATATTCAAGGCGTATTGCAAGAAGCGCTTTTGCCTTTCTCTTCCATAGGAAGCACTGCTCATTTCTTCCACCCATTTGTAGATCCTTTCAACATTTGCCTCATAGCATGCCCTCATCCACTCTGAAAATAGCTGGAAAAAGAGCTCTTCTTCCTCTTGTTTATGGATCAATCCCTTTGCTCTGATCAAATCCCCCTCTGCTTGCTCAGCAATCTGAAGTGCGTTTTCTTCACTAACCTCTTCTTGAGCAATCAAATACCCTTTCACTGAATTTGGTTGAATTGGTGGTATGCGAACGATTTGTGATCGAGAGGAGATCGTATTTAATATCTTTTCCTCATCTTCAGTTACAAGAACAATCAGTGTATTGTCGGAAGGTTCTTCTATCAGTTTAAGGAGCCTGTTAGCAGCATCGGCGTTCATCTTTTCAGCTGCCCAAATGACCAAGATCTTATATTTTGCTTCATAGGACTTGAGACTGAGTTTTTTAAGGATGTTTTTGCTGTCTTCAACCCTTATCAAACTTTGTTTCTTCTCAAGGCCAATATGCTCGTTCCAAGCTCTCAGATCGAAATAGGAAGACCCAAGTACGATCTCGCGCCATTGCTCAAGAAAGTCATCACAGCTAATGGAAGTGGAGCTGCCTGAACTATTAATGGGGAAGGTAAAGTGGAGGTCGGGGTGCACAAGTTTGCTCATCTTTTGGCAAGAGGGGCACTTCCCACAAGAATCTTCCTCTGTTCTTGCATCGCACTGAACGTATTGAGCTAGTGCCAGGGCTAAGCCTAAACTGCCATAACCAAATCTTCCGGTGAACATCAATGCATGTCCCAGTCGACCATTCTTAACCACTTTGATCAAGCTGTCCTTCAAATCATCTTGCCCTACGATCTCCTGAAAAAGCATGAGTTAAAATTAAGATTCTAGATTCTATTCTAATAGGCAAAAGAAAGTGTTTTCAGTATTTTTGCAGCCCGAAAATAAATCATCATCATGAAGTTAGAAGAGCTGGATTTTCAAGGCAAGAACGTATTGATCAGAGTAGATTTCAATGTGCCTATCAAGGAAGGAAAAGTAACTGACAGAAACAGGATCATTGCCGCAGTTCCAACCATTAAAAAAGTCATTGAAAAAGGTGGAAGGGTGATATTGATGTCTCATCTTGGCAGACCAAAAGGTCAAAAGAACACAGACTTTTCATTATCCCAAATAAAGGAGGTTGTTTCAGAAGAATTGGGCTGTTCGGTCAACTTTATGGATGATTGTATAGGTAACCGAATCAAGGATGCGATCAATTCAACTGCACAAGATTCGGTAACACTTTTGGAAAACCTAAGGTTTTATGCTGAAGAAGAAAAAGGAGACAGAGAATTTGCAAAAAAGCTGGCTGATCTGGCGGATGTCTATATCAATGATGCTTTTGGAACTGCTCATAGAGCGCATGCTTCAACAGCTGTCATAGCCGACTTTTTTGATGCAGAGCACAGAGCTTTTGGCTATTTGATCCAAAATGAATTGAATGCAGTAGAGAAATTATTGTCCTCTCCGGAGAGACCCTTTACCGCTATCATGGGTGGGGCAAAGATCTCTGATAAGATCCTCTTGATCGAAAATATACTGGATAAGGTAGATCATTTGATCATTGGTGGTGGTATGAGCTATACCTTCTTCAAGGCGCAAGGTGGAGAAATTGGCAACTCTTTGGTAGAGGAAGATAAGCTTGATCTAGCTTTAAACCTCTTAAAAAAGGCCAAAGAAAAGGGTGTTGAAATTCATCTGCCGGTAGATTCCATCATTTCATCTGAGTTTAGCAATGATGCCGATTCTGATGTTGCTGATAATATGAATATCAAAGAAGGTTGGATGGGACTGGATATTGGACCAAAGGCTGTAGAGAACTTTTCGAAAGCAGTTGCTTCTTCCAAAACCATATTGTGGAATGGACCGATGGGAGTATTTGAGATGTCTAATTTTGAGAATGGAACCAAATCGGTTGCAGAAGCAATTGCCAAGGCAACTGAAAATGGAGCATTTTCTTTGATCGGTGGGGGTGACTCAGCGGCTGCGATCAGGCAATTCAATTATGAAGACAAGGTTAGTTACATCTCAACCGGAGGTGGGGCTTTGCTAGAATATTTGGAAG
Organism: Bacteroidia bacterium; assembly: GCA_030429925.1. Classification (GTDB taxonomy): domain Bacteria; phylum Bacteroidota; class Bacteroidia; order Flavobacteriales_E; family Vicingaceae; genus UBA1494. The sequence goes on from JAUIGQ010000001.1 coordinate 35,542, forward strand.
GAAAAGAACTTCCGGGAATTGTAGCAATTCAATCTTGATCCGAGGGATCTATTTCCTTTAGCTTATTCAGATCAGTTTCTAATTCCAATTGATCTAACCATCCATACAAGGGTCCGGTTACCTTTTTGAAACTTTGGTAGGAGATCGAAGACTCATACTTTTCTTTATCTGTGAACTGCCACCTATCATTTATAGCTTCAAAGGCATAGAGAAGTACAGAAAGTACCAGAGCATATTTTAGAAAGCCGAATATTGCACCACTGATCCTTACCAAAAGTCCCATTGCAGCCATCTTTAGAGTTTTGTCCAGAAGTTTGGCCAGCAAGTGAATGGCAACAACGATCAAAATGAATGTTAGAATGAATGAAAGCAGGCTGATCAAACTCTCAGAAGCTTCTAAATGATCAGAAAGTAGATTGGCCACCTTATTTGAAAACCTTATAGAACCCCAGATCCCCAATAACAATCCGGCAATTGAGGCCAACTCGAGGATAAGGCCTTTTTTGAAGCCCATTATTGTTCCCCATATCAAGGGAATGAGAATGATAAGATCTAAATAGTTCATTAGGTAGAGAGGGCTAAACTATCATTAATTTTACAGCTGTGGAGATCGAATTTAGAAAAAATTGGGATGAACTTTTGCGGAAGATGGGGCAAAGATTCAAGATGGAAATGGATTTGAAGTCCATGTTGTTTGTCATTGGATTGCAAGAGCTGGGAATGAATACAGAGAAGCTTAGCAAGGATCAGAAGCTCGATGTAATGCACATAGCTGTTTGTGTGATCTTAGAGCCATACGGCCATTACAGGTACATTGGAAGAGATAAAGACGGTTGGCCTCACTGGGAGGTGGTTGATAAACTGCCCGCACTTAATGGAGAGCAACAAGAGCGCTTAATGAAGAAATGTATTTTGGAGTATTGGGAGAATTACAATTGATCAGATATCGATCTGCATTGTTCTCTCATAGATGTTATCGTCTCCTCTTCTGAGTCTTTTGGTTTCCAGTAGTACATACAAAGAGTCTAATAAGACCCCATTGTATCGAGCATCAACTCTCAGTAAGATCGTATTGTCATACTTGAAGAAAGCTTTGCCAAAATTATCAGTCACCACCGAGTCCAGCACTTGAGGATTGATTATTCCTTGATTTGATCCGGGAACCGATGTAATGACCACTGCTTGTCTAACAGCAGAGCCACCATTGTCTAAGACGGTAATTTCCAACTCGGGAGATACTTCTTTTTTACAGGCTACTCCCATAGAAGAGAGGAAAATGATCAGCAAAGGGAGGGTATATTTTTTCATACTTTTGCCCACAATTCAAACTTTACCTACAAACATAATTATATTTTGCTCAAGAAGTTTTCTATACTGCTTTCCTTAAGCCTAATTCTAATGGTTATGCAGGGTCAAGAACGCGTTAGGATCTCAACAACCAAGGGTAATATTGTGGTTAGTTTGTACAAGAATACACCTATTCACAGTAAGAATTTTTTGAGGTTGGTCAAAGAAGGGTTTTATGATAGCACTGCCTTTCATAGAGTAATTGCTGATTTTATGATCCAAGGTGGCGACCCTAATACCAAACCTTCTTCAGGAAGTAGCAGATATGGATCAGGAGGACCCGGATATACCTTAGAAGCAGAATTGAACAAAGGTTATGTTCACAGAAGAGGAGCCTTGGCTGCCGCAAGAGAGCCGGATGAGGTAAACCCCTCCAAAAGAAGCAATGGTTCTCAATTCTATATTGTTGTAGGAAGAAAGTATCCGAGGAAATATTTAGGGAAGTTTGAAGAAGAGAATGGTGTGACATATACCGAGTCTGACAAGCTGAACTATGAAAATGAAGGAGGAGCTCCACACCTTGATGGAAATTATACCATATTTGGTCATGTACTTGAAGGAATGGATGTGGTTGATGAGATATCAAAGGTGAATATTGGCAGAGCAGACCGTCCAAAAGAAGCTGTATACATTATCAAAATGGACATATTGCAATGAAGATCGAGAATGTAAAAAAGCTGATTGATGAGGTAGCTGCATTCACTGCAGCCTCTGAAAAGGAGATAGAGGAATTCCGTATTAGAATATTGGGAAGCAAGGGTGAATTGAAGCAACTATTCGCTCAATTCAAAGATGTTGATCCTTCAGAAAAGAAAGAGTATGGTCAAGTACTCAATGAATTGAAGCAAGCTGCAGAATCAAGGGTTGCAGAATTAAGAGCCAAAGTATCATCAAAAGATCAGTCAGAAGGGGAGAGCATTGATCTTAGCAGACCTGTTAATCAGAAGAAAGTAGGAAGCAGACATCCTATTAACATTATTAGAAATAGGATTATAGAGATCTTTCACAAGATAGGTTATGAAGTTTCTGAAGGTCCAGAGGTGGAGGATGACTGGCATAATTTCACTGCCTTGAACTTTCCTCCGGAACACCCTGCAAGAGACATGCAAGATACCTTCTTCATTGAAAGAGATCCGGATATGGCCTTAAGGACCCATACCTCTTCAGTTCAAGTAAGAATGATGGAATCTCAAACACCTCCAATCAGGACCATCTCTCCGGGTAGGGTATACAGGAATGAAGCAATTTCAGCAAGAGCCCACTGTTTCTTTCACCAAGTGGAAGGACTTTACATTGACAAGGATGTTTCATTTGCCGATCTCAGACAAACCTTGATGTATTTTGCCCAGACCATGTTCGGAGAAGATACAGAGATTCGCCTTCGCCCTTCTTATTTCCCCTTTACAGAGCCAAGCGCTGAAATGGATGTTTCTTGCACCATCTGCAAAGGAGACGGTTGCAATGTTTGTAAGTATACAGGCTATCTTGAGATCATGGGTTGCGGAATGGTAGACCCAAATGTTTTGGAGAATTGCGGGATTGATAGTAAAGTCTACTCGGGTTTTGCCTTTGGAATGGGAGTCGAACGGATTGCGCAGCTGATCTACAATGTGAATGATCTCAGATTGTATTCAGAGAACGACATCAATTTCTTAGAGCAGTTTCGCTCTTCTATCTGATCATTTGAATTTCCAGTCGAACTGATCGAGTTCAAGCAAACAATTTTGCAAAAGGTTCACTGAAGCGGTAATGTCTTCCTTATGGGCCATTTCTATTACTTGATGAAGGTGCCTTGTAGGAATAGAGATGGCTCCTGAGATGGCTCCTCCCTCATTCATTCTTTGAATACCGGCCGTATCTGTACCTCCGGCAGGTAAGATCTCGGCTTGCCACTTGATCTTATGCTTATCAGCAGTATTTTTCATGAATTCCACCATTCTATAGTCACAAATTGCAGAAGCATCCATGATCTTAATGGCAGTTCCTTCCCCTAATTTGGTGATCACTTCATGATTCTTTGCCCCTGGAAGATCATAGGCAATGGTAGTATCTAAGCCAATTCCAAAATCAGGCTTGATATCTAAGGCAGAGACATTTGCTCCTCTTATACCAACCTCCTCTTGAACAGTAAAGACGCCATAAATATCAAATGGCACCTCTTCATCCTTCAATTTTCTTAGAGTTTCAATTAGAATGAATACAGAGACTCTATTGTCGATAGATTTGCTATTCACACAATCACCCAGCTCCATTAGCTCACTGTGTCTCGTAATAGGATTGCCAATGTCTACATATTTGATCACCTCATCTCTTGTCATTCCAAGATCTATAAAGTAATCTGTGGTCTTGGGGTTTTTGGCTCTCTCTTCCTGGGTCATTACATGTATGGGCTTGCTTCCCATTACTCCAATAATGTCCTTTTTACCATGAATGATCACTCTTTGGGCGGTAAGTGTTTTGGGATCGAATCCTCCTAAGGTGTGAAAGCGAACGAATCCATTATCATCAATATGAGTGACAATAAAACCGATCTCATCCATATGAGCACCGATCATTACTCTTTTGTCTGCATTGCCTTTTTTGATAGCATAGACATTTCCCAGATTATTCACCTTCACCTCATCTACCAGAGGTTCAACTTCTCTGATCACTATTTCTCTGATCCTTTGCTCGTATCCGGGAGCTCCGGCAACTTCACAAATCTCTTTTAATAGGGGAATGTTCAAGCCCATAATTGTATATTTTTTCGGCCTGCTAAAGTAATGAATATATCAGTATCTATCAGATAGACAGCAGACTAGAGAGGTGACTAGAAAATTTTACAAATAAGAGGGTGCGTCTATTCTTTATTCAACATAGCTCAATTTTAGCATATTGGATTGACCCTTCTCATTAATGGGCATACTTGCAATATTGATTATTAAGTCCTTTTCCTTCAAATGACCATTTTTCTTGAGCAAGTATTTAATGTCTGCAATAGTATGGTCCGTGCTTACATACTTGTCATAGTAGTAACCTTGCACACCCCAAACAAGACTTAATTTGTTCAAGAGTGAATGGTTTCCGGTGAAGGCATAAATATTTGCCTTGGGTCTGAAGCTAGAAAGTTTTTGAGCTGTGTAGCCCGAGTGCGTCATGCTTACTATTGCCTTGCCATCAACTCTTTGGGAAAGTCTGCAGGCATTGTAGCAGATCGAGTCTGAAATGAAACGGTGTTCATTTAACTCAGGTGGAAATTCATGATGGTAGATCAATTCAGTCTTTTCGATCTGTTTGATGATCTTGCTCATTGCCTGGATCACTTTTACAGGGTATTTCCCCACAGAAGTTTCTGCACTTAGCATCACTGCATCTGCTCCATCCAAAACAGCATTGGCAACATCGTTTACTTCTGCTCTTGTTGGGCTGATGCTAGTGATCATACTTTCCATCATTTGAGTGGCTATGATGACCGGCTTGGCTGCCTTTAAACATTTGTTGACCAGTTCTTTTTGTAGCAAAGGCACTTTCTCCATTGGGATCTCTACGCCTAGATCACCTCTTGCAACCATCAGCCCGTCAGTAATCTCGATGATCTGGTTGATATTATCTACTGCTTCCGGTTTTTCAATTTTTGCGATGATGCTAGAATGCTTTCCGGCCTTCTCAACTCTTTTCCTAAGGTCAACGATATCTTTAGCACTTCTTACAAAGGACAAACCGATCCATTCAACCTCATTTTTAAGAGCGAATTCAAGATCTTCTAAGTCTTTCTTTGTAAGACTGGGCATAGAGATCTTAGTTTGTGGTAAGTTCACCCCCTTCTTTGAGCTCAGAACACCCGGATTCGTGAATTTTGCAACAACATTTTTTGAACGATCTGTTCGAATTACTTGTAAACTTAACTTTCCATCATCTATCAAGATCTCCTCTCCGGCTTGCACATCTTTAGGAAAGTTCGGGTAATTGATAAACACCATGGAAGGATCTTTTTTCTTTGAAGTAGTGAAGGTGATCTCTTGGCCTCTTTTCACTTCCATCTTACCTCCTTCAATTACACCTATTCTGATCTTTGGTCCTTGAAGGTCGGCCAAAATAGCTGTATGAACCCCCCTTTCTTTGTTGATCTCTCTAACTCTATCGATCACTGCTTGGTGCTCTTCATATTCTCCATGTGAAAAGTTTATTCGAATGACATTCACACCATGGTTGATGATACTTGTAAGTGTCTTCTTAGAGGAAGTGGCAGGTCCAACGGTTGCCACTATTTTGGTTTTTTTATCGTGTTTCATCTTCCTAGAAGATTAAGTTATTTCTTGATTTTAATTCAGCAGCCTCTATGGGATAACAGGTAAGAATATTCTTGGATGCATTTAATCGCTTAATGATATCAACTTCTTCATCTTCGTCTATTGGTCCTTTGATGATCAAAAAGTAATCACATCTTTTTTCTTCAGGTATCAAATACCCAAGCTCACTTTTGTTGCTGAGTAGATAAAAATCATTGGGCCTAGAATTGTCTTCAAAAATATTGAAGGAATAGCTTTTAAGCTCTCCATTGCTGATCACCTCAAGATCGGAATCCTTGCTAAGCTCAATGTCAAAATCTTTGTTGATCTCCCAGCAAAGCCTATAATCCTTTATATGAGAGCAAATTCCCAACATAAAGAAGTCAAAATCTTCTTCTATTTCCAAGCTGAACTTACTCATGTTATCTCAAAAGCTGCTCAAATGTAAGAATAGAAGAAGCTAATCGTATTAAATCAAGTTAAAGCTATTCAGATTTTTCAAAGAAGATCTTAGCCGCCATTTGTTCAGCTTTTTTCTTTGAAGGCCCTTCGCCAACAGAAGTTTCTTTATTGTTCAGGTATAGTCTCGCAACATAGTAAATGTCGTTTCCTTTGCTAAGCTGCTGGTGCTCAAAGCTGAATTTGATCTTTTCTTTCTGACTGTATTCTACCAATTTGCTTTTGAAGTCAACATCTTCCTTCACTACCTTACTAACTTCAATATAATCTTTAATGACCTTTTCAACTACAAACTTTTTGCAGTTTGAGTAGCCTCTGTCAAGGTAGATGGCTCCAATAAGTGCTTCAAAAGCATCTCCAAAGATGGATTTGCTTCTTCTTGTATCAGCAGAGGTTTCAAGAAAAGTATCAAGTCCCATATCAATGGCTAGTTGATTGAGAAAGTTTCTACTCACTAGCTTTGATCTCATTTTAGTGAGTTCACCCTCATTTGTGTTGGGGTACTTTAGAAAGAAGTATTCAGCTATAATTGCCCCTAGAACTGCATCTCCCAGGAATTCTAGTCGTTCATTACTCTCCTCTGCATCTCTATTCTCCTGACTTGCCACTGAGCTATGAGTAAAGGCCTGCTCATATAAACTCATATTCAAGGGTCTAAAACCAAGAATAGATCTAAGAATACTGTATTTGCTTTTGTCGTTGAGAAGAAAATATCGAATACCTCTAAAAAGGCTCAAGCTCAGACCTTTTTAAATATTACTGAGGCGTTGTGACCTCCAAATCCGAAAGTATTGCTCAAGGCTGCTCTAACCTCTCTCTTTTGAGCTTTGTTGAAAGTAAAGTTCAACTTCTGATCGAATTCCGGATCATCATTGAAGTGATTGATCGTTGGAGGTACAATATCATTGGCAACTGCCATTACACTGGCAATGGATTCAATTGCACCGGCGGCTCCAAGAAGGTGGCCTGTCATTGATTTAGTTGAGCTGATATTCAACTTATATGCACTTTCCCCAAAAACCTCCTTGATGGCTTTTGCTTCAGCAATATCACCTAAAGGAGTTGATGTACCATGAACATTGATGTAATCGATCTCATCTGCGGAAATACCGGCGTCATCCAAAGCGTTTTTCATCACATTCTTGGCTCCTAATCCATCCGGGTGAGGGGCAGTCATATGGTGAGCATCTGCTGAAAGTCCGGAGCCGATGATCTCTGCATAGATCTTTGCTCCCCTTGCTTTAGCATGCTCGTACTCTTCTAGAATGAGCGCTCCACCACCATCTCCCAAAACGAATCCATCCCTTTCAGCATCAAAAGGTCTTGATGCAGTTTTGGGATCATCATTTCTTTTAGATAAGGCTTGAAGGGCATTGAATCCACCAATCCCGGCTTCGCATACAGCAGCTTCAGATCCACCGGTAACGCAAAGGTCCATCTTACCTAATCTGATATAGGTAAATGCATCAATAATTGAATTGGTACTTGATGCACATGCTGAGACGGTTGTAAAGTTTGGTCCTCTTAGACCATATTTGATAGAGATATGACCAGGAGCAATGTCTGCTATCATCTTTGGAATGAAGAATGGGTTGAATCTTGGGGTCCCATCTCCATTGCCAAATGCTATACATTCTTCTTGAAAAGTGATTAATCCGCCAATTCCAGCGCCCCATATCACACCAAAGCGGTCCTTATCTACCTTTTCAAGATTTATACCTGAGTCTTGCATGGCCTCTTCAGTTGAAACCAAAGCATATTGGGAAAACAAGTCTAGTTTTCTGACTTCTTTCCTGTCAAAATGCTCATTGGGGTCATATCCTTTTACTTCACAGGCAAACTGAGTCTTGAATTTGCTTGCATCGAACTGAGTGATAGGAGCAGCTCCGCTCTTCCCCTCAATCAATGCATTCCAATACTCGTCTAAGGTATTGCCTATAGGAGTAATAGCCCCTAGTCCGGTAACAACTACTCTCTTGAGTTCCATGCTGAGTGAGTGCTTACTTAGTGTTATCCTCTATGTAAGAGATGGCATCACCTACTGTGGTAATTTTTTCTGCCTGATCATCTGGAATAGCGATATTGAATTCCTTCTCGAATTCCATGATCAATTCTACTGTGTCTAATGAATCTGCTCCAAGGTCATTGGTGAAGCTGGCTTCAGGAGTTACTTCGCCTTCTTCTACGCCTAATTTATCTACAATAATTGCTTTTACTCTTGATGCTGTATCTGCCATTGTGTTTGATTTAGATTAAAGTGCAAAGAAAAATCTTATTCAGTCAATTTCAAAATTTATTTTTCCAACTTAATAAAGCTTGTGTATTTCTTTCAATTCTTTTCTCTTGATATCCGGAACTATCGCATTATCAGCAGGATAGCCCACCGGAATCAATAAATATGGTTTTTCGTTTTCAGGTCTCTTCAATATCTCACTTAAAAAATTCATAGGTGAGGGAGTGTGAGTAAGTGCTACTAATCCTGCATTATGGATTGCTGATAGCAAAAAACCACATGCTAATCCAACAGATTCATTCACATAATAGTTCTTCTTTTTATCTCCTTCTTCCAATTCATAGCTCTTTTTAAAAACCACAACTAAATAGGGAGCGGTCTCCAAGAATTCCTTTTTCCAGTTAGTGTCAAACTTCTCTAAGTCCTTAAGCCATTCATCGCTCATCCTTCCATGATAGTTCTCATATTCTTCTTTTTCAGCCGCTTCCCTGATCTTTGCCTTTATCTCTTTATCCTCGATCACACAAAAGGTCCATGGCTGCTTATGTGCCCCTGAAGGAGCTGTTGAAGCAGTTTTTATAATATTCTCCAAGATTTCGATAGGAAAGGATTTCGGAGAGAATGCTCTTAAACTCCTTCTCTTATTCATAAAGTGAAAATACTCTTCACTTCTCTTTTTCATTTCCGTTTCGTCAAAACGAATGGGCTTGTATTCAATGAACTTATCTTCCTTCACTTTTCCATTAACGATTAGCTACTTTTGCTAGCTGATTATGAAATCCAAGATAGCCATTTTTGCATCAGGACAGGGGTCCAATACAAGGCGAATGTTAGAATATTTCGAAGGGCATTCAAAAATTGTAATTGATTCAATAATTTGCAATCGCGAAACTGCCGGAGTAATGGATGTGGCAAGAGAGTTCCAAGTAGCCTCTTTTTATTTTTCAAAAGAGAACTTTACATCAGAAGAGAAGGTACTGGATCTGTTGAAGTCCAGAGGAATTGATTGGATCGTGCTTGCCGGATTTCTGTTGAAGATTCCCTCTGAATTAATTGATGCTTTCCCTTCAAGGATCATCAATATTCACCCTGCATTATTGCCTAAATTTGGAGGCAAAGGCATGTATGGTGATCATGTTCACAAGGCGGTCTTGGAACAAAATGAAAGAAAAAGTGGCATAAGTATCCATTATGTGGATGCAAATTATGATACTGGGTCATTGATTGCTCAGTATGAATGCGAGATAGAAGAAGGAGACAATGTTGGGTCATTAAGAGCTAAGGTGAGAAAACTGGAACATGAGCACTTACCAGCTGTAGTTGAGAAATTGGTCTTGAGCAAGAGATGAAGATAGAGTATAAGAGCAAGGAAAAGCAATTGAGATACGATAAGGCCTATCTGAAGATGGCTTTAGAATGGGCAAAATTATCGCATTGCAAAAGAAAACAAGTAGGCGCCTTGATAGTCAAGGATTCAATGATCATATCAGATGGTTACAATGGAACACCTACTGGTTTTGATAATTGCTGTGAAGATGAAGAGGAAAAAACCTTATGGTATGTATTGCATGCAGAAGCAAATGCAATTATGAAAGTTTCCAAATCCACGAACAATTCTAATGGTGCAACACTTTATATTACGCTTTCACCTTGCAAAGAATGCAGTAAATTAGTTTTGCAATCAGGGATCAAAAGAGTTGTTTATGTGAAAGGATACAAAGATGACTCTGGATTGCGTTTTCTAGAGAAAGCGGGAGTTGAAGTTAGACAGATCAAAGAAGAAGAATTAGCAGAATAAAGGCGAAATGAGCAAAAATAAATCCATCTATATTGTATTGCCGATCATCGTTGCAACATTCATGATCGCTGGCGTATATGTGGGTCGTGAATTGGGTCGCCAACAAGGCAGGGCGATGCTTTTCCAGCATAACAAGTTCACTGAGAACGACAAGCTGTATCAAGTGCTTTCTTTTATAAAGAGCGATTATGTAGATACGGTTCAAGAGAGCATGATCTTGGAAGAAACCATTCAGGAGCTTTTGCAAAATCTCGACCCTCATTCCTATTATATTCCGGGCAGCAAGTTCAAAGAGATGAACGATCCATTAGAAGGGAATTTTGAAGGTATAGGAGTTGAGTTCAGGATAGTAGATGATACGGTAGTTATTATTCAGCCTCTGGGTGGAGGTCCTTCTGAAAAGGTTGGCATTATGGCAGGGGATAGGATTGTCCTGGTTGATGGAGAGGATATCACAGGACCTAAGATCGGTAACCAAGATGTAATTAAAAGACTTAAAGGCCCGAAAGGAACAAAAGTGAAGGTTGGTGTTGCTCGGAAAAGCGAAAAGGATCTATTGGATTTTACTATTATCAGAGACGAGATCCCATTCAACAGCGTTGAAGCAGCCTATATGATAGATGATAATACTGCCTATATAAAGGTCATACGCTTTGCCAAGACGACTTATGACGAGTTTATGAAAGCTACCAAGCAACTTCGTGCGCAAGGGATGGAAGATATGATCCTCGACTTGAGAAACAATACCGGTGGATTGATGAAAGCTTCCATTGATATGGCTGATGAGTTCTTGCCAAAAGGGAAGCTGATCGTTTATACGGAAGGTAAGTCCAGAGAAAGGGTAGATTATTATGCTACTTCTAGAAGAAGTTTAAAAGATATTGAGGTCGCTATTTTGATAAATGAAGGTTCTGCATCTGCAAGTGAGATCCTTGCAGGGGCAATTCAAGACAACGACAGAGGACTGATAGTAGGCAGAAGGTCGTTTGGTAAAGGCTTGGTTCAGGAAAGTGTTCAATGGCCTGATGGTTCGGCAATACGACTTACAACAGCAAGATACTACACTCCTACAGGCAGGAGTATCCAAAAACCATATGACGAGGGATTGGATAAATACAATGAGGAAGCTTATCAAAGGTATTTGAATGGAGAAATGTACTCTAAGGATAGCATAGACTTTCCGGACTCTTTAAAGTTTATGACCGAAGGTGGTAAAGTAGTATATGGTGGAGGAGGAATAACTCCTGACCTCTTTGTTGGGGTTGATACTAATGATTACACTGATCTATTCAGAAGATTGAACTACCAAGGAATTTTCTATCAGTTTGGATTTGATTATGTGGATAAGCACAGGGAAGAATTAGCCAAAAGCTATGAGGAAGATGATTTTAGTGAAAGCTTCCGAATTGACGCAAACTTGATGCAAGAGTTCTTTCAGTATGCAGATGAGAAAGGCTTTGAAGGCTTGAAAGAAGGTTTAAGTGGAAGGGCACTGGAACTAAGTCAGAATAGGATCAAGAGTAGTATTGCCAGAAATTTCGCAGGTGACAATGCTTTTTACAAGATCTTGAACAAAGAAGATCGTATGATAGAGGCAACCTTGGAAAAATTGAATACAAAAAACCCGCTGATGACTCAGCGGGTTTTGTAGAATTTGATATGAAGTAGGAATTACATTCCTTCAGCTGCATCATCTGCAGCATCTTCAACTTCATCAGCAGCTTCTTCAACTGCATCTTCCATTTCATCAGTTGCTTCTTCAACGGCTTCCATGGCTTCTCCAGCAGTAGAGTCAGCTTCTTCAGCCATCTCTTCCATCTCAGCATCCATTTCATCCATCATCTCTTGCGCTTCTTGCTCAGTATCTTCAGTTGTAGTCTCAGCTTTTTCAGCAGGAGATGAACATGAAGAGATAGCAAAAGCAGAAGCTAGTAGCATTAATGTGAATAGTCGTTTCATAAGATTTGTGGTTTAGTGAATTAACTGCAAAAGTAGGAAAAGTAATCGATTTTTGATAATAGAGGGTTTTCCAAGGAATTAATCTGTTTTTTACTAAACAATCAATACTTTTAGATGTCTTAATAATGGATAATATTTCGACCTTAGTCGAATAGATTTTTAATCAAAAAATAAATTAATCATGGCGTTTAGCTTACCAAACCTACCTTATTCTCATGATGCTTTGGAACCTCATATTGATACTAAAACCATGGAAATTCACCATGGAAAACATCATAATGGTTACACCAATAATCTTAATGCTGCAATTGAGGGAACAGAATTGGAGAATGAGTCTATAGAAAACATATTAAAGAACATATCTAAGCATTCTACTGCGGTTAGAAATAATGGTGGTGGATATTATAATCACGACCTTTTCTGGAAAGTAATGTCTCCGAATGGAGGAGGCGCTCCTATAGGTGAAGTTGCTCAAATGATCGATAGTTCATTTGGTTCCTTTGATTCATTCAAGGATGCCTTCAGTAAGGCAGCAGCAACAAGATTCGGATCAGGATGGGCATGGTTGTGTTACAACAATGGCAAATTAGAAGTTTGCTCTACCCCAAATCAAGATAATCCATTGATGGATGATGCCGGTTGCAGTGGTATCCCAATTCTTGGTATTGATGTGTGGGAACATGCCTATTATTTGAATTACCAAAATAGGAGACCTGATTACATCAATGCATTTTTCAATGTTATCAATTGGGAGCAAGTAAATGCTAACTTAGCAGCTGCTAAGTAAGTATTGAATGAAGTTTTCTTTTCTCTTATGTACGCTGATTATTATGTCTTTTTCGGCTGTGATCTCAGCCAATACTATAGAAGGAAAGATATTTGATGAAACAATCATAATGAATGAGGAGCGTGGATCGTCTCCTCATTTTTTATTTCCCCTCGATAGCACCCTGCAATCAGATACAGCATATGTTCCCAAAAAAAGAAAATTAAAGGCTGTATTGCTTTCTATTTTGCTTGGGCATTTTGGAGTTCATAGGATCTACTTGGGTACCAAACCAAATGTTCCGGTGGCTTATAGCCTTACCCTTGGAGGTGGCTTGGGTTTACTGCCCCTGATAGATGCGATCATGATCATTAAAAGTGATGACCTAGATAGTTTCTCCAATAACGACCGAGTAATAATGTGGTCAAAGCAGAAGGAAACTACTCAACCGTAACGGATTTTGCCAGGTTTCTTGGTTGATCTACATTGCAACCTCTTAATACAGCAATATGATATGCAAGTAATTGCAATGGAATAACAGTGATCAATGGGTCTAAGAACTCCTCTGTTTCAGGGATCTCAATTACATAATCAGCCATCTCTTTCACACTTACATCCCCTTCTGTTACAATTCCGATGATCTTTCCATTTCTAGCTTTAACTTCTTGAATGTTACTCACTACTTTTTGGTAAGAACCCTTTCTTGTTGCAATTGCAACAACAGGCATATTTTCATCGATCAATGCGATTGGACCGTGTTTCATTTCTGCAGCTGGATAGCCTTCTGCATGTATGTATGATATCTCTTTTAATTTCAGAGCTCCCTCTAAAGCTACAGGGAAGTTATATCCTCTTCCCAAGTAAAGGAAATTGTGAGCATCCTTGAAAAGGTCTGCCAAGTATTTGATCTGATCATTGGTTTTTAAAACCTTTTCTACCATATTGGGAATAGAATCCAACTGAGAGATGAGGCTTCTATATTTGGATTTGGAAATACTTCCCTTTTTCTCTGCTAAACTAAGTGCCATTAAGGCCAGAATAGTGATCTGAGCGGTAAATGCCTTTGTAGATGCCACACCTATCTCAGGTCCAGCGTGAGTATATGAGCCACCATCAGTTGCTCTTGCAATGGAAGAACCAACTACATTGCAGATCCCATATATCGTGGCACCCTTTTCCTTAGCTAGTTCAAGGGCTGCTAAAGTGTCAGCAGTTTCACCTGACTGACTTATTGCAATAACAATATCTTTCTCGGATATAATTGGATTTCTATATCTGAATTCAGATGCATATTCAACCTCTACAGGTATTCTAGCCAGGTCTTCGATCATATATTCCCCAACCAGAGCAGAATGCCAAGATGTTCCGCATGCAACGAAGATTATTCGATTGGCATTCAAGAATTTGGATTCAAACTCTTCAATACCGCCCATTACGATCTTCCCTGTTGAAGGATTAAACCTTCCAAGCATACTATTTCTGATAGAGGTTGGCTGTTCATAGATCTCCTTTAGCATGAAATGATCAAAGCCGCCTTTTTCAATTGCTTCAAGATTCAACTCCAGCTCTTCAATGTATGGAGTTACTTTCTGATTAGCGATGTTGGTGATCTTTACTTCATCATTCTTGTCGATCACTGCTATCTGCTCATCATCCAAGTAGATAACATTCTTGGTGTATTCAATAATCGGACTTGCATCTGATGCAACAAAGAATTCACCTTTTCCAACTCCAATTACCAGTGGGCTGCTATTTCTTGCTGCGATCAATCTATCGGGATTGTCCTTTTCCAAAAGTACAATGGCATATGCACCAACAACTTCATTCAGAGCAATTCTAGTTGCTTCAGCAAGGTCTACTTTCTCATTATTCTGAATGTCCTCTATCAAATGAACAAGTACTTCAGTATCTGTATCACTTGAAAATTCGTGACCTCTTTTGATCAATTCCTTTTTAAGGGCATCATAATTCTCTATGATTCCATTGTGAATAATGGCGATATTGCCATTTCCACTGATGTGTGGGTGTGCATTCTCATCGTTTGGAGGTCCGTGAGTGGCCCATCTAGTATGCCCAATACCTATAGTTGATTCAAGGTTTTTCCCTTCGGTAAATTCTTCAAGTTTTGAAACTTTTCCCTTCTTCTTATAAAGATTGATCCCCCCGTTCAATAGTGCAACACCAGCACTATCATATCCTCTGTATTCAAGTCTTTTAAGGCCCTTTATAATGATGGGATAAGCCTCTTTTTTACCTACATAAGCTACGATTCCACACATTTATTCTGCTGTATTTGAGTAGTATAAATTTAGCTTTATTTTTTCATTGCTTTGGGCTGGGCCGAAGAGTACTGACCTCTCCGGACTAGTAGCACTACCTTCTACAAGAACTACTAAAGCCTTTGAGGTGCTGGTTCCTTGAATGATCGATTGAATATATCTATTGATGTTGAATACATAAGCGTTTCTGCTGATATCATAAGAACCTCCAAAGTAGTTGATACCTTCAAAGAAATCGTCTAAGAACTCAAGTCCACCAGACTCATTTTTGGATGCCAATATTAACTGATCTGCGAAACCTGTTCGAGTATAGCTGCCTTTTGCCAAGGGCAGGACCAACTCCGCATTGTTGACCACAATAGAAGAATCCTTGAACCTATCCTTCAAATTAGGGAATTGAAGTTCAGTTTGTATTCCGGCCATACCGGAGGCATACAAATAAAGAGAATCAACTTTCCCGTCATCTATAATGTTTTGGATGGCAGAGCCGGTATAATTGTGCTTGTAGTTACTAAATCTAGCACTATTGGAGGTGATAGGGAAATCTACCACTTTTTTGCTGCTATCACCATTGGGGTCAACAGCTGTGAAGAAAACACTTAGTTTGCTTTGGATATTTGTAAGTGCTAAAGAAAGAATGGAAATACCATTTTGACCTGGCTGCAAAGCATCAGGGGTTTGGATTCGGAAACCTTTAAGGAAGTTAGTAAAGTTGACATTGTTTTCTACTTCAGCCATACCGGATTTTGCAAGGATCTCATCTCCAAGAGCATTGTCTAAGGAGATCCTTATCTGTGGAGCAAGAGTTAGAGTATCGTAACTGCCTCCTAAATTAGGACGAGCTATTACCACATTGGAGGTATTGTTTGGCAAGAAGGTCTTACTTCCCAACAAGGCAGGAATGATCCTAGCAGTATCATCAGAATAATAGATTGCAGAGCTTTCTAATTTCTCATCCAAACGGTAAACTTCCAAAGTAGTTTGAGAACTATCTCCAAATATGCTCCTATAAGGAAAACTGATCACTACTGAATCGGTAATGAAGGTCTCGTCCGGTTCATAGAAGACCTGAAAGTTAGATATCAATAAAGGCTGAACATAGAAAGAGGCTTTTGATAGACCAAAAACTGAATCTCTGTATATCCCTACCAAGCCGTTGGATACACCATCAGTTAAAATAGAGTCTACAGTCTTTGCTTGTGCAGTTATCTCTATGGCATCTGAAAAACGACCAGCTAGTCCACTTTCGACAAAATCAGGATTTAGATCGCCCTCTTCCTTACAGGCGTATAATCCAACTAATAAAAAACATGCGGAAAGAGCAATTGCTTTCCGCATGAATGTAAAATGGTATGTTTTCATGAATCTACTCTGCCAATACTTCTTCTTCAACTAAAACTTCATCGTAAAAATCACTGTAAGCATCAACGTATTCTTCGCCTTGGTAGGATAGCACCGGCACATCAACATCATCAGCTATAGATGCAGCGCTTTCCTCACCAATGATCACTCCATCAGACCATTTGGCTGCAGCCTTGCATAAGTTTTGATGAGAAGGATCAATAAAGTCTTTCACATCATCTTCAGTAACTCCATCCATAATGATCTTTCTGCCGAATTTTTCATCCAACTTTCCTTTAAAGCAATCATTGTATACAGAAGTAACCACCTTTGAATTCTCAAATAATGGCTCATTTTTATAGGAAGTCTTTAAATAAAGGGGAATCAAACTCGTCATCCATCCATGACAATGGATCAGATCAGGAGCCCATCCTAATTTCTTCACTGTTTCTAGTACTCCTCTGCAAAAGAAAATGGCTCTTTCATCATTGTCCTCGAAGAAGTTGCCTTCTTTGTCTTCAAGCACAGCTTTTCTTTGGAAATAGTCTTCATTATCAATGAAGTATACTTGCATCCTAGCAGGCTGTATAGAAGCTACTTTTATGATCAACGGATGGTCATTGTCATCAATGATCAGGTTCATACCCGAAAGTCGGATCACTTCATGTAATTGATTCCTTCTCTCATTGATACAGCCGAACTTAGGCATGAAAGTGCGAATCTCCCTTCCTTTTTCTTGCATACTTTGCGGAAGGTTTCGACTTATTTGAGAGATTTGTGTTTCGGGGAGATAAGGGGTTATTTCTTGAGAAATGTAGAGAACTCTTTTCTTACTCATACGGAAGTAATTTGTTAATAAAGCCCTACAAAATTACGGAAATTTTTAGTGAGTTAGCAAGAATTATAGGAATTACAGGCCTCTTGAAGACAAAAGAAACCACCCACAAATACTATTTTTGACCCATTATTATACGAATGCAGATCTTCAAAAGCTCCCCAGAAATTTCAGATTATCTCAAATCCTTGCACAATGGTCAAACGGTAGGGTTTGTCCCAACAATGGGGGCTTTGCATTCAGGCCATTCTGCATTGGTTGAAAGGTCTGTTGCTGAGAATGATATCACTATATGCTCAATTTTCGTTAACCCACTCCAATTCAATAGGAAGGAAGACCTGGATACTTACCCGGATAGAATGCAAGCCGACATAGATCTGCTTGAAGACCTAAATTGTCATATTCTGTTCAACCCTAGTAAAGAAGATATCTATTCTGATGAATCCCGCTTAACATATGATTTTGGTAGTATTGGAAAGGGTATGGAAGCAGAGTACAGGCCAGGTCATTTTGAGGGAGTTGCTGAGGTGATCCATCGCTTTTTCAATATTTTAAAACCAACTAGAGCCTATTTTGGTGAAAAGGATTATCAGCAACTGGCAATTGTGAGATGGTTAACTGAAAAGTATGCGCATTCAACAGAGATCGTAGGCTGCGAAACCATTAGGGATAAAAGTGGTTTAGCTATGAGTTCGCGCAATTACAATCTAAGTGCTGAAGAATATGAAAAAGCCTCAGATATCTTCAAGACCTTAAGTTATTGCAGAGATAATAAAGGATCTTTTCAACCTCAAGAATTAGCTAAAATCTGCTTTGATATGTTGAGTGTTGATTTTCGACCCGAATATTTTACGATCGCTGATCAATTCACCATGGAACCGCTTAAGGAATGGACTGATTCAGAATACCCAAGAGCTTTTGTAGCAGCTTATTGCGGAAATGTGCGCTTGATCGATAACCTTTCCTTAATAACCAACAAGAATGAAAAGTAAAATTCTTTCTTTCTTAAAAGTTGCTCTGCCACTAGCTTTTGGAGTGTTTTTGATATGGTTTGTGTTCAAAGACCTTGAGACCGAGGAAAGGGATGAGTTGATCAGTGCATTTAAAGAAGCAAATTATCTATGGATCTTGCTCTCAATGTGCTTAGGGGTCTTGAGTCATTTGAGCAGGGCAGAGAGATGGAAGTACACCATAAGACCTTTGGGAAAAACACCGAGGTTTTGGAATAGCTTTTTTACGGTAATGATCGGTTATGTAGCTAATTATGCTTTGCCAAGATTAGGGGAGGTAACAAGACCGGGTCTATTGGCGAGATATGAAAAGCTATCTTTTAACAAGCTTTTTGGAACCATTGTAGCTGAAAGGGTGGCAGATCTTATCATTCTTGCAGTGATCATGGCTGGTATTGTGATCATGGAATTGGATGTATTAAAAGATTCACTTTATTCGCTCATTGAAGAAGGCTCAGGCAAGTTTAGCCCCAAAAAGATCATGATACTTGCAAGTGTTGCAATTGTTGTCTTTGCAGCATTTTTCTTCTTTATGCTTTCTAAATCTTCCAATCCGTTCTTTATGAAGATAAGAGAGTTTTTAAGAGGGATCTATGAAGGGGTATTGTCCATTTTGAAAATGAAGGATAAAATACCTTTCATATTGCATACCCTTTTCATATGGATTATGTATATTGGAATGTTCTATCTCTGCTTTTTCAGCCTGGAAGAAACTTCATCAGTTTCATTCTCAGCTGTATTGGCAGCATTTGTAATGGGAAGTTTATCTATTGTATTTGTACAAGGTGGATTAGGCGTTTTCCCCATTGCAATAATGGAAAGCTTGATGCTCTATGGAGTATCAAAAACTGGAGCGTTAGCACTAGGATGGATCCTTTGGTCGTCACAAACCTTAATGATCATCATCCTAGGTGTAGCAAGCATTCCACTTTTAAGGTGGTACAACAGAAACAATGATGTTGAAGAAGGTACAGGTTTCGCAAAACAAGATAGTTGATAAGGAGGATCTTCATTGGATATTGAACCAGTGGAGATTTAAGGATCATAAACTGGTCTTTACCAATGGCTGCTTTGATATTCTTCATAAAGGTCATGTGGAGTATCTGGCTAATGCTGCAGATCAAGGAGATAAATTGATCATCGCTGTAAATACGGATGCTTCTGTTAGTCGACAGAATAAAGGGAAGAACAGGCCACTGCAAGATCAATCAAGCAGAACCTTATTGCTTGCATCACTTCACTTTGTAGATCTAGTCGTTCTCTTTGATGAAGATACTCCTCTAGAGCTCATTAAATTGGTTCAGCCGGATGTTTTGGTGAAAGGAGCAGACTATGAGATCAAAGACATTGTTGGACATGAGATCGTTCAGGCAAAAGGGGGAGAAGTAAAGAGGATATCCTTCCTAGAGGGCTATTCTACTTCAAAAATCATTGAAAAAGCTAAGACAGACTGATATGAAAAGATCTACTTTCCTTTTGACAGTGCTCATACTTTCACCTTTCATTGGAGCATTAGGCCAAGATTCTCTAAGCACCTATATGACTGAGGGAAATAAGCAGTATGAAGCTGAAAAATATGCTAATGCTGAGAAATCATTCCATTATGCTGTAAAGCTTGATGCCTCCAATTATGAAGCATTGAAAATGCTGGCAGATAGCAAACACAAGCAGGAGAAATTCGAGGAAGCTGTTGAGGTCTATGACAAAGCTGAAGAACTTCGGGAAAATGACCCTGAACTTTACTTCAATAGAGGTGCTGCCTATGTTTTTATTGAAAATTTTAGATTAGCGATAAAGGATTTCAATAAGTCTGTGGAGTTAAGACCTGACTTTCCCGATGTATATTATTATAGAGGATACTGTATGGCAGCGCAAGAAAGGTATAAGGCTGCTATTGCTGACTATAACAAGGCCATTGAACTAAATCCGGATTATGCAGCAGCTTACTACAATAGAGGAGCTGCAAAAGCCGAACTAAAGAGCTATGAAGCCGGTATGGCTGATTTTGAACTTGCATTAGATAAGCAACCTGACCTGGTTAATGGAAGGATCAATATTGCCTTGAGCAAGCTTGGGATGAAAATGTATGAAGAGGCGATAGTAGATCTTACAAAGGTGATCGATATGAGAGATGAGAATTTAGCTAAGGCATACTACTATAGAGGGGAAGCAAAGTTTGAGGTAGATCGGAAGGAAGATGGTTGCGCCGATTGGCGAAGAGCTTCCAATCTAGGTCACGAGCAAGCTACTCAAAACGTCAATGATTTTTGCTCAGATGGCAAACGCAAGGCCAAGAGAAGAGAGATCGATATTGTATTCTAAAAATTCTTTAATTCATTTCTTTGGCTAAAATCAAAAAAGCATTTTTCTGTCAGAATTGTGGACATCAAGCATCTAAATGGTTGGGTCAGTGTCCTTCCTGCAAGGAATGGAATACCCTTGTAGAAGAGATTATTCAAAAGGCAGATGATCGGCCTTCTTCTGTAAGTAAGTCCGCAAAAAGATCAGAAAAAGCTATCCCCATTGGTCAAATTGAAAAACAAGATGAGGTCAGGTATAGATGTCCTGATAGCGAGCTCAATAGAGTATTAGGTGGCGGGCTGGTTCCGGGTTCTTTGATCCTATTTGGAGGAGAGCCAGGTATTGGCAAATCAACCTTGTTGCTTCAATTAGCGCTTAATTGGCCGGGAATCAAGGTTCTGTATATCAGTGGAGAGGAAAGCAAACAGCAGATCAAACTAAGAGCTGAAAGAATAGGGATCAATAATGAACAATGCCTTCTCTTGTCAGAAACTTCCATTGAGAACATACTTCAGCAGATAGTGGAGATCGAGCCGGATATTCTCATTGTTGACAGTATTCAAACCATGCATTCTTCCTTGATCGAATCTTCGGCAGGGAGTATTTCACAGATTAGGGAATGCGCAGCCGACTTGATGCGTTTTTCAAAGGAAAGCAATACTCCTGTTTTTCTGATTGGCCATATCAATAAGGAAGGCAGCATAGCCGGACCGAAGGTTTTGGAGCATATGGTTGATGTTGTCTTACAGATAGAGGGCGACCGTCATCATATGTATCGAATTCTCCGTTCATCGAAAAATAGGTTTGGCCCTACAAATGAGATCGGTATCTATGAGATGAGAGGAAGTGGCTTAGCTCAAGTGGAGAACCCATCTGAAATACTTATTTCCAATAAAGAAGAACAGTTAAGTGGAAGTTGTGTAGCAGCTACCTTGGAAGGACTGAGACCAATGTTAATTGAAGTACAGGCCTTAGTTAGTTCTGCTGCATACGGCACACCTCAAAGATCCTCTACAGGCTTTGATCTGAGGAGAATGAATATGCTATTGGCTGTATTGGAGAAACGCTCCGGTTTTCGACTGGCCACTAAAGATGTGTTCTTAAATATTGCCGGTGGAATCAAAGTGGAAGACCCAGCGATCGATCTGGCAGTAGTTGCAGCTGTGCTTTCGTCTAATGAAGACATACCATTGAATTCAAAGTATTGCTTTGCAGCTGAGGTTGGTCTTTCAGGCGAAATTAGAGCAGTGAACAAGATAGAACAAAGGATACAAGAGGCTGAAAAGCTTGGTTTTGAAAAGATTCTTATTTCAAAGTATAACTTAAAAGGACTATCTTCAAAGCCTCAATCAATTGAGATACTTCCCGTTAGTAAGATCGAGGAGGTATACTCGCATCTATTTGAATAATGCTAACTCATCCGGCATTTGTGCTCAAGACACTTTATCCTTCCTTGGTTTGGAATATTGAAACCAATGAAAAGAAGCTCTATTTAACCTTTGATGATGGACCAACAGAAGGGGTAACAGATAAGCTGCTTGACCTGCTAAAGAAGAAGAAGGCCAAGGCAACATTTTTTTGTGTGGGAAAGAATATTGAAGAGAACCCTGAATTGTACAAGAGGATCCTTGAGGAAGGACATGAGATCGGGAATCATACTTACAATCATAAGAATGGGTGGACAAGCAATAATCTTGAATACCTAAAGGATGTTCAGGAGTTTTCAAGCCTTCATCAAACCAACTATTTCAGACCTCCTTATGGAAAAATGAAACCTGCACAGATCAGTGCTCTAAAGCATAAGTACAAGATCATGATGTGGTCTGCCTTGAGCATGGACTATCATCCAAGAGTCACAAAAGAGCAGTGCTATGAGAATGCTTCCAAGAAGCTAAAAGAGGGGGATATTCTTTTATTCCATGATAGCAAGAAGGCAAAAGATAAGATGCTCTATGCCGTTGAAAGAATACTGGAAGAAAAAGGAAGGGAAGGTTATAATTTCTTAAGTCTAAGCAATTGACTTGATCTGGGAAACGATCTGATTGGCAGGGACAACACCTGACTGTCTCCATACAGATTGGCCATTCTTAAATAACATCAAAGTAGGCACCCCACTAATTCGAAAATGAGCTGCTGCCTTTTGATTCTTATCTACATCTATCTTGATGATATGTATATCGTCTTTGAGTTCTTTTTTAACCTCTTGTAAGATAGGAGGCATCATTTTACAGGGTCCACACCATTCGGCGAAAAAATCAACCAAAACGGGCTTATCTCCATTGATTAGGTCTTGAAAATTTGCCATGATTACTCTTCGGCGTTCTTGATGGTACTCTTCCTTTCGTTGAACTTAATAGAAAGCATGATCTCGTGAGAGCCACTACTATAATTGCCAAGATCCGACTGGATAAAATCATAAGCATAGCCAAAGGAGATACTTTCATTCAAGGTGTAACCTATCAACATAACGATTGCATCGCTCTTGCGATAAGATGCACCAACCCAAGCCATTTGCTTATAGATCCCTCTTAAACTAAACTCGTATTGAAGGGGAACCGGCTGAACATATTTAAGCATCATCGATGGCTCAAGTTCAAAGTTGGAGTTTATCTCATAGGTATATCCCCCAGTAATGAAATAGTGAGAAGTTAACCTGCCTGTTGGGTCTTTGATGGAATTGTCAAAGTCCAGCTGATTTCTGATCAATTGTGGAGCTGATGCTCCAAAGAAATAGTTTGGTCCGTATAAATAGAAGCTAAAACCTGCATCCGGAAAGAGGTTATTCTCCTGGGCAGAAGCAAGCACATCATCACCATCTTCACCAAAGGTAATCTCGGTTCCATCTACAGTATATTGAAGTAATCCCCCATTCACTGCTAGTGACAATTTCAATTCATCATTCAGCTTTAGATGATATGCATAAGATAAGCTAAAGCCATTTCTTCTTGTTGGTCCAGTTACATCTGAGAATACATATCCACCAATTCCCATATTTGAGGCTAGTGGACCATTTACACTAAGAATATAGGTAGAAGGTGCATCGGTAATGCCTTCCCATTGATTTCTGTAATTGGTTTGACCAACAAAATATTGTTCTGAGCCGGCAGAGGCCGGATTGATCACATATCTATTGAGGATATATTGACTATACTGCGGCAATTGCTGCGCAATACTGCTTTGGCTAAGAAGCAATACAGTAAGAAACAGAAGCAGTTTTATCGACTTATTCATACCCTATTTTACTATTGTAATTGGTCCGGTGATCGGCTCAAACCTATCGCTCTTCAGATCGATCACGAAATAATAAGTACCAACCGGTAATGGCTCACCTTTGTAAGTTCCATCCCAAGGCACCTTATATCCATTTCTTTGCTCATACATCAATTCACCCCATCTATTGAATACCTGAACAGTAGCGTCAGGGAATTCCTCAAGAGCATCTAAGTTCCATACATCATTCTTTCCATCTCCATTTGGAGTAATACCAGATGGTATACCCAAGTTTGGACTGTAGATCACAAGCACTGAGTCGATATATTGACATCCATTTGTATCTGTAACCGTTAGAATATAGGTTCTATTCTCCCTTGGAGATACGATAGGTTCAACAATGGTTGTATCGGTAATGTCCATTGAAGGTGTCCAATTGTACAGATAGGTAGCATTTTCACCACTCACCTCAATTGTTGCAACTTCATCCTTGTATAAGGAGATCGGAGAAGTGATATTCACTATAGGAGTTGGCACTACTTCAACCGTATATTCAGTTGTGTCATCACAAGTTCCGTTCGTTGCAATTAAGAAGAATGTGTGTGTTCCAATACTTCTAAGTATAGTTGTATCTTCTGAAGAGGTGAACAAAGTAGTTGTGTCCGCTAAATACCAACCGAATGAAGTAACAGTAGATCCTAAGATGGTTCCATCTAAGTAAATACTATCTCCAGCACAAATCAGGTTGTTCGTAGGTACTTGAGCCACTACTGTATCGATCGCTCCAATATTCACTGTAAGATCTCTACTACAGCCTGTGGCATCAGTAACTGTCAATACATTTGGACCGAAACATAGATCAGTAGGATTGCTTCCTGTTTGTCCTCCGTCCCAGTTGAAAGTATATGGAGCTGTTCCTCCAGTTGCGGAAACATCAGCTTCAGCATCACAGTCGGAGCTGCAATTCACAACTGTTGATGAATTCAATGTAAGGATGAGTTCAGGTGGATTGTTCAAGGTAACTGAAACCTCAGCAGAACAGCCATTGGCATCAGTTGCCGTAACACTATAAGTTCCTGCGCAAAGGTCAGTGATCGGCACACCATCTGATCCATTGTCCCATGAATATTGATAAAGAATATTTCCTCCAATGGTAGAGATAAAGATCTCTCCGTCGCAATCACCAAAGCAGCTAATATTCTTAACGATGGATGCACCAAGCTCAATAGAATCCGGCTCATTTACAGTTACCGTTGCATATGATTTACATCCGGAAGGTAAGGTGGTAACTTCAAGAATATAATCTCCTGCACAAGCTGCATTATTTAGATCTTGATCCGGTGGAGCAATAGCAGCACCTTGATCATTCAACCATTGGAAAGTAAGGCTTGCACTGGCTGTTAAATTGCTGATCAACGATCCATCACAACTACCATGGCAACTTACATCATCAACCACAGGACTTGCAGTTGTTGGATCACCAAGGTTTGGCAAGTTGATGGTTTTCACTTTTGAACAACCGGAAGCATCTGTTACCGTTACATTGTAAATTCCAGCACATAGGTCTCCTAGGAAGTTGGTATCAGCTGTTGGAGCAATTGCCCATGAGTAAGTATATGGTCCAATTCCGCCGTTTACATTTAATCCGATAGATCCATCGCAATTAGTACCACAGCTGCTTGGGTCTATTGATTCTTGAACAGTTATTTCAGTTGGGGCAGTTATAGTCACTTCTACATTTCTACTACATCCTGCCGCATCTGTGATCAGAATAAAGTAAGAACCTGCAGTAAGATTGTTCAAGCTATTGGTAGTTGCACCATTGTGAATCCATAGATAAGTGTAAGGTGCAGTTCCTCCAACAGGAGTAACAGTTGCTGAACCATCTCTTGCTCCGGCACATGACTCTGCAGTTGCACTAACAATTGCATTGGTTGGGCCACCGGTTGTATTGATGGTAAAGTTGAAGTTTCTTGAGCATCCATTTGCATCGGAAACTACAAGACTATGGGCACCGCCACAAAGTCCATTTGCTGTGTCAGCTGTAGATCCATTGCTCCATAAGTAAGTATATGGTGCAGTTCCTCCGCTTATGCTTACATCGGCAAGACCATTACATTGCCCGCAATCGGCATTTTGAGTATTGAAGCTAGCCAGTAGTTGAGTTGGCTCACTTACTTGTACTACTTCTGTGGCAATACAACCTGAAGTATTTCTCACTTGAACTGTATAAGTTCCGGCAGAAAGATTTGATATATCTTCAGAGGTCTGACCCAGACTCAACCAATTGTATGTAAATGGTGAGTTGGCACCGCTAGTTGAGATAAATACTGCTCCATCATTTCCTCCAAAGCAACTAACATCCATGATAGAATCAACTGTAATGGATGGTGAATTCAAGTTACCCAATACAGTAGTAAACCTTTGAACACAATTATTATCATCTGTAACTCTTAAGAAATAGGTACCTGCTGCAATGTTGGATATAGTTGATGAAACCTGTCCTGCGAGCAGATTATTCGCTCCATCAAACCATTGATATTGATAATCAAGTGCTATCGTTCCTCCACTAACTGTAGCAGAGATAAAGCCATCAGCTTGATTACAGTTTGCATCAACAGAAGTAAATGTTGCTGTTAATGGATCCGGACTTCCAACAGTATATGTAATGATCGTATCACAACCATTATTGTCACTGATGGTTACCGTATAATCAACTGCACATAATCCATTGATTGTTGCAGTTCCTTGTCCGCTTGCTGGGGAAGGAGACCAGTTGTAGCTATATGGAGCATTTCCGCCAATTAAGCTAATGCTAATTGCTCCATCACAACTGCTATTGCAGCTAACTTCTGTAATAGTTGCATTCACAAAGAATTGATCAGGCTGATCGATAGTTACACTTTCAAATGCTCTACAACCACTATTATTAGTAACCCTTACGAAGTAAAGTCCTGCTGAAAGGTTTGATGCGGTTGCTGTTGTTATTCCCAATGGCTGAGCTAGATTGTCGAACCATTCAACGGAACATGGAGCATCAGTACAAATGAAGTTGGCAGTTGCAGTACCGTCACTTCCTCCAAAGCAGCTAACATCAGTCTTACTCATATTCACGCTTTCAGCGCCAATATCAGAGATAGTTCTTGCAAAGGTTGCAGAACAACCAAGTGCATCTGAGATCTCAACAAAATAGATACCTGAACATAGGTTGCTTACATTATCGGTATTGCCAATATTGTTGCTAGAGGCATCTGTCCAGCTATAGGTATAAGGAGCTGTACCGCCATTTGGCACTACGGTGATAGATCCATCACAGATATTACAAGTAGAGTTTACCACTGTAAATGCAGTATCAATTGGAGCAGGACCGCCTATGGTAACAGAGTCAAGAACAGTACATGAGTTGGCATCTGTTATGGTAACATAATACTTTCCGTTACACAGTTCTATTGCAGTATCAGGCGATGATGTGATAACTCCCAGTGACCATTGATAAGTGTAAGGAGCAGTTCCTCCAGTTGGACTTACAAATGCTCTTCCCTCGCAAGGATTAGAATTACCACAAAGCTGATCTTCACCAACGATATTGGAGACAATTGCATTGGCAGGTGATATATTGAAGGTAATGCTAGTATCACAACCTGCAGCATCAAATATCTGCACTGTATATGAACCTGCACATAAGTTTCTTATTTCAGCATTTCCTTGTTGATTATTAGGAGGAGTAGGAGTCCACTGATATGTATAATTGCCAACTCCACCTGTTGGAGATACTCTGGCAATACCGTCACAAGCACCAAGACAACTTTCATCACTTGAAGCCTCATTCGGCAAGATTGGAGTACTAGGGTCAATGGTAATATTATCAACTGCAGTACAGCCTGTTGAGTTGAGGGTAATAGTCACAAAGTAATCGCCTACGCATAGTCCCGTCACCTGTGCTGTTCCTTGACCTGCTCCCGGAGCCGGTGACCAATTGAATGAATATCCTGATGTTCCTCCCGGTATTTGAACTTCAGCTGTACCATCACATCCTCCATTACAGCTTTGATCAGTTGAGCTTAGCGTATAGTTCAAGGATGCTGTTCCAATATTGAAGGTAACTGTAGTATCACATTGTACAGCATCGGTAATGGTTACAGTATAGACTCCACTGCAAAGTCCAACAAGGTTCTTGACATTTCCGGCACTATTAGACCAGTTGTATGTATAAGGTGCTTGACCACCTACAGGATCAACTGAAGCTGTTCCATCGCATAGTCCGGTGCAAGTTTCATTGGTTGATGTTTCATTGGTAATAAAGGTCGATTGAGGAGCAATGGTGAATCCGAGCACGGTATCACATCCATTCGCATCAGTGATAGTTAGGTTGTAATTACCTGCACATAGAGACCCAATTGAATCTACTCCACTAATGTTAGTGCTTGGACCTGACCAATCAAATGAATAAGGCGCAGTTCCTCCGGTAGGCTCAGCTTTAGCATAACCTTGGCAAACAGATAGTGCTGAACATCCATCGTCGGCAGTTGTCAAGTTTGGAACTAGAGGCGTTGCCGGCAATATGGTAACCACATCTGAAACGATACATCCATTATTAACATCCGTTACTTCAACAAAGTAATCACCAGGACATAGGTTTGAAATAGAAGGCGTAGTTGCTATAAGGGTATTTGAAGCATCTCTCCATTCTACCGTACAATCTAGACTTGAAATACAAGGGCTGCTAACGGAAGCTGTTCCATCACAAGCTCCTGCGCAAAGCTCATCTGTTGAGCTGACAGTAACAGGAAGAGCAGGCCCGTCACTTACACTTACGCTTAGTGTATCAACACAATTATTTTGATCCTCAAGAGCTACGAAATAAACTCCTGGACATAGATTTCTTGCAGTGTCAGAAGTCTGACTAATTGGTGACTTAGTATTATCTAACCAGTTCAAGTTGATATTGCCTGTTCCACCATTTATTCCAAATACGAAGGCTTTACCATCACATACTCCACAAGCAGTCGTGTTGATCGATCCTGTATTTCCTGTGATCAATGCAGGTTCGCCTATAGATATGCTATTAACTTCAGTACAGCCACTTGCATCTGTAACCGTTAAAGTATAGTTTCCAACCGGAATTCCTGTTGGATTTTGTCCAGCTAGTCCACCTGACCATTGGAAGGTTAGAGGATTAGTTGCGCCCACAACCGATACGTTAGCTGTACCATCATCAGATCCATTGCAATTTGCATCGGTAGTACTAATGCTTACTGTAAATGGAGCGCCGCCACCAACAGTAATAATATCTGTATTTGAGCAGCCATTGTTATCTGTTACGGTAACGTTATAGACATCACCCGCTATGTTAGTGTGGTCTTCAACCGGAGGCAATTTATCCCATACATAGGTGTATGGAGTTGAACCACCACTTACGGTAAGATCAATCGCACCATCATTCCCGGGCACACAAGAAGCATCAGTAACAGAACTTGAGATGTTTATGGCCGGTGGTTCATTCACAATATAGCTTTCAGTTTCAATACAGCTATTTCCGCCATCGGTAATGGTAACACTATATGTTCCTGCGAACAGTCCTGTTCTTACAGGTCCGGCAACTCCAATATCAAACCAGCTGTAAGTTAAAGTTCCAACAGCACCGGTAACAGCGAGGGATATTCCTCCATCAGCTGCACCATTGCAACTTGCATCTGTGATTGTTTCGTTTGTGGTGAATGGGGCATTGCTTCCAACATTGATGGTTTCAACAACTGAACAGCCATTTTGGTCTGTTAGAGTCACTGTATAATCTCCAGCACTTAAACTGCTTAGGCCAGGAGTTGTAGCTCCACCTGGAG
>JAUIGQ010000084.1 GCA_030429925.1 Bacteroidia bacterium
CCTTGGTAGGTGTGATACTGCTTGGATGCAAGATCTTTGCTCCGAAATAGGCCAACTCTGCAGCTTCTTCATAAGACAATTGCTGAATGGGCTGGGTGCTATCTACAATTCTAGGATCGTTGTTGTGCATACCGTCGATGTCTGTCCAGATCTGCACCTCTTTTGCATTTGCAGCTACACCAATCAATGAGGCTGAATAATCACTACCGCCTCTTTTTAAATTGTCGATCTCACCATATCTATTTCTGCAAATAAAACCTTGAGTGATGAAGATATCCGTTTGTGGATTCTCGTTCAATAAGCGGTTCAGGTTCTCTTTAATATAATAATCATCCGGCTCCAGATCCTTGTCGATCCTCATGAATTGCAGAGCAGGAAGCAATTTAGAATTAATTCCCTGCTCTTCTAAATAGAATTGGAACAAGGCTGTAGACAAAAGCTCACCTTGAGCCAAAACTGCCTTTTCTTCATGTATGGTGAATGAATCCTGAGTAAAGGCGATCAAAAAATCGAAATGAGAATTGACCAGTTCTTTTCCTTTCAGTTTATACTCCTCAGAAGCGTAAAGTTCATCCACAGTTTTGTGATAAGCAGTTCTCATGCCTTCGATCAAACCGGCTGCCAGCTCGTTCTGTTTCTTGAACAAATAAGATGCAATTTCAACCAGACTATTGGTGGTTCCTGACATAGCCGACAAGACCACTATCTTCTTTTCCTCCTTTCCGATCAGCTCAGCCACCCTTTTCATTCGATCGGCAGAACCTACAGAAGTACCTCCAAATTTGTAAACTATCATCTCAAAAAATAAGAGCGCAAATATAAGAATGTATAAGGGATGAGCATTGTAGAAGAAGCATTTGAAAGGGCTTTAACGTCCCTTCTAAAAATCATAATTTTGCCCACTGGAAATTCGAGGGAGCTGAATGTATAGTTTGCTAAAAAAAGAGATCCAAGCATTTTTAGGATCTCTCATCGGTTACATAGTTATAATCGTCTTCATTACGATTATGGGACTCATCATGTGGGTATTCCCGGGTGATCTGAATGTCATGGATAGTGAATATGCCAGCTTGAGCCCGCTTTTCACCATGGCTCCATGGATCTTCATGTTCTTGATCCCGGCAGTGACCATGCGTTTGTTTGCAGACGAGAATAGAAGTGGTACGATCGAGCTCCTACTTACCAAACCCCTTACAGATCTGCAGATCATACTTTCCAAATATTCAGCGGGATTGCTATTGGTGATCTTTTCTCTGTTACCCACTCTGATCTACTACCTGAGTATCTATTATTTAGGCTCACCGGTTGGAAATTTGGACCAGGGAGGAAGCTGGGGCTCTTATTTAGGCCTTTTGTTTCTAGCTTCCGGATTTGTAGCAATCGGCCTCTTTGCCTCTTCCCTATCAGACAACCAAGTCATCGCTTTCATCATTGCAGTATTCTTGAGCTTTATCTTCTTCATTGGCTTCGATTTCATAAGCTCCTTAGACCTCTTTGGAGCGGTAGACCTATTGATCATGAAGCTGGGGATCAACGAGCATTATGCCTCCATGAGCAGGGGGGTGATCGATAGCAGAGATGCCTTGTATTTTCTATCTATGATCGCCTTTTTCATTATGCTAACCCGACTAAAACTCAGCGCTAGAAAATGGTAAAGAGAAGTAGTCGATATAAAGATCTGTTGGGATTCCTAATTGGTTTTGGGATCCTAATCTTGTTGAACATCATTGGAGCTCAACTTTATTTTAGATGGGATCTAACCTCTGAAAACAGGTATTCTCTTTCAGAACCCACCAAGCAATTATTGAGAAACCTTGACGATCAGGTTTATGTGACGGTTTATCTGGAAGGAAATTTCCCTGCATCTTTTAAAAGATTGAGAAACGAGACCAAGGAGATGTTGGATGAATTCCAATCTTATTCAGACGGACTAGTTGAGTTTGATTTCATCAACCCTTCAGAACATCCTGATATGAAAGAAAGGGATAGGGTTTATCGAAATCTATATGAAAAGGGCCTCAGACCTACCGATCTGGAGATCAAAGATGAGGATGGAATATCCAAAAAGATCGTTTGGCCGGGTGCTATTATTACTTACAGAGAAAGGGAAGCGGCCGTCCAGTTATTGAAAAGTCAGTTTGGTGCTGCACCGGAGGTGGTGTTGAATCAATCCATTGAAAGTCTGGAATATGAACTTGCTTCTTCCATCAAAAGATTGACGGATCCTGATGTGAAGAAGATCGCCTTCATTGAAGGGCATGGAGAGTTGAACAAATACGAATCTGCCGATGCCATGAGAGCGCTCCGTGAGCTGCATACGGTAGAGCGTGTTGTACTCAATGGGAATTTAGGCAGTCTTGCTGAAAGATCCTTTATTGACAGCAATAGAGCAAGAGTGGTAAACAAGTATGATCTGGCCATCATTGCCAGTCCTGATTCAGCATTCTCGGATAAGGACAAATTTATCATCGATCAGTTTTTGATGTACGGTGGGAAGATTATTTGGATGATAGATCCTGTGCTTGCCAGCATGGACTCATTGAGAAAGCAGAATACAAGTCTGGCTGTTCCTAGAAGTCTAAATCTGGAGGATCAGCTTTTCCACTACGGAGTGCGATTCAACAATGACCTGGTCCAAGATCTTAGAGCTGCTCCTATTCCAATTGTAAGCGGACAATACGGCAATCAGGTGAGAACCCAACTCTTCCCTTGGCTTTATTTTCCATTGTTGGTAAGCAAGAACAATCACCCGATCAACAAGAACATTGATGTGGTAAGAGCTCAGTTTTGCAGCAGTATCGATATGGTTGGTTCAGATGCTTTGAAGAAAACTGTAGTACTCTCCAGTTCAGACAAGACCAAATTAGTGAAAGCGCCAACCAGAGTGAGTTTGAATATGTTGAGCTTTGAACCAC
Source organism: Bacteroidia bacterium (assembly GCA_030429925.1). Taxonomy (GTDB): domain Bacteria; phylum Bacteroidota; class Bacteroidia; order Flavobacteriales_E; family Vicingaceae; genus UBA1494. Next base: position 2,916 of record JAUIGQ010000084.1, read on the forward strand.
CGGTGGAGCAATTCAAAAAGAAGGATGTACCCATTGGAGTGCTGGTAGAAGGTGAGTTCACTTCCATTTTTGCGCATCGTATGGCAAGGAGAATGTATGAATCCGGAGAGATCAACTACAAAGAAAAAGGCCGCAAGAGCATGCAGCTATTTATTGCAGATGGAGATCTGATCAAGAATAGATACAATCAAGAAACCAATGAGTACTATGCTTTAGGTATGGATAAATATACTCAGCAGGTTTATGGGAACAAGGAGTTCTTTTTGAATGCAGTGAATTATATGCTGGATGAAAGTGGCTTGATCCTCTCCAATACAAAAAGCTTTAAATTGAGATTACTCAATAGCACTATGATCGATCAAAACCGATTCATGATCCAATTGTTGAATACTGCCTTGCCAATAGGCCTCATTTTAGTCTTTGGAATTGTCTTTCACTTTATTAGAAGAAGAATTTATACCATTAAATAAATGAAGAACTGGATTGGATTATTGGTCTTAATCTTATTAGGACTCCTGGCATGGGTGATCATAAGTGATATAGATCCTTTTGAAAGCAACAATGGACCCCTCAAGGATTTCGCCATTGATGATACTGCCAATGTAGATCAGATCTTCATCTCTGAACCAACAGGAAAAAAGCTCTTGTTAACCAGAAGAGGTTACCCAACATGGACAGTTGAAGGAAGATATCCTGCCAGACCGGATGGAATTCAATTGATCTTAAAGACTCTTCATGATATCAAGGTACAATCAAGCGTTTCAAAAAACACCTTCAAAAGAGTAGTAACCAGATTGGCTACCAATTCTAAGAAGGTTGAATTCTATATGAATGGAGAAAAACAACCTGAAAAGACCTGGTATATTGGTGATGGCACCTTTAGCAGAGTAGGAACTTATATGTTGCTGGAAAAGGATGGAAAAAAATCCTCAGAACCTTTTATTACACATCTTTTGATGGAAAGAGGAACCTTGGCTTCAAGATTTTTCGCCGACAGTATAGTTTGGAAAGACAGAGTGGTTTTGAAATGTGACCCTAAGAAGATCGCAGAAGTGAGGTTTGAGCATAAATATGATACAGCTATTTCTTTTGAATTGAGAAAGAAGGGTGAGGCTGAATATGTGGTAAAGAATCTAAACAACGGAGAGATCCAGGCAGTGGATCCTGAATTGGCTATTCCTTATTTAAAAGGATTTCAAGCTATTTATTATGAATATCTCGATAGGAAAAGTCCTAAAGCTCATCTGGATAGCATATACAATTCGGTTCCAAGACATGATATTTTGCTAACCATGGAAGATGGAGAAACTTTTGAGATCAAGACTTTCAATATGCCGGTTCCTCCCGGTTCTGAGCTAAATGGGAAACCAATTTACTACAACCCTGAAAGAATGTACGTTTTCAGCTCTTTCATGAAGTCGAGATTTCGTCCGATCGTTCAGAATCTGACCTTTGATCCACTCACTATGGACTTCAAATATTTTGCTTCTTCAACAACTGTTGAAAAGTAATTTTTTAGGGCTTTATGAACCCTCTCTCAAATACTATAAATTTGTTAGCTCTTCATTAATAAGTACAAGATGAAATTTATAGTTTCCAGTTCAGCACTTCTTAAGCAAATTCAGCACATCAGCGGGGTTTTAAACAGTAGCAATTCTCTGCCTATCCTCGATCACTTTTTGTTCGAAATAAAGAAAGGTGAGATAGATGTTACAGCATCTGATCTGGAAACAACCATGACTACCACTTTGAAAGTCGATTCCAAAGAGGAAGGATTGATCGCTATTCCGGCTAAACTTTTATTGGATACACTTAAATCATTGCCGGATCAACCCTTGACATTTACCATTAAGGGAGACAATCACTCCATTGAGATCAGCTCAGATTATGGTAAGTACAGACTCAGTGGTCAGGATGGTAATGAGTTTCCAAAAAGTCCGGAAGTTGAGTCTCCTTCCAAATTCAAGGTTAGCGCAGACTTGCTATTCAATGCTGTAGAGAAGACCATTTTTGCAAGTGGAAACGATGACCTAAGACCGGTTATGTCAGGTGTATTCTTTCAGCTTTCTAAGGAAGAACTAACTTTTGTAGCTACTGATGCTCACAAATTGGTTAGATATACAAGAACAGACGCGAAAGCTTCCAAAGCAGCATCTTTCATTATGCCGAAGAAGCCATTGAACTTATTGAAGAATGTTCTAAGTGCGGTGGACGATGATGTGAATGTGGAGTTCAATGACACCAATGCATCATTCAAATTTGCCGATACCACTTTGATCTGTAGATTGATCGATGGAAAGTATCCAAATTACGAAGCTGTAATTCCAAAAGAGAATCCTAATAAACTGACCATTGAAAGGAATTCATTCCTGAGCTCAATTAAAAGGGTAAGCATCTTCTCAAGTAAAACAACTCATCAGGTAAGATTGAAATTGAGCGGTTCTGAATTAAATATTTCTGCAGAAGATAACGACTTCAACAACGATGCAAAGGAAAGATTGACTTGTCAGTACGATGGCGACGATATGGAGATCGGATTCAATTCAAGGTTTCTCATTGAAATGCTTTCCAACCTAAGTAGTGATGAAGTGATCTTGGAAATGTCTGCACCAAATCGCGCCGGTTTGCTCTCACCCGCATCCAATGACAACAACGACGAAGATATCTTGATGCTTGTCATGCCGGTAATGCTTAATGGCTAAGCTACAGCTTAGCGAGATGTTAGAATCTGGAGTCTAGAAGCTAGACTTGATTAAATACTTCTACTATCATTATTCCATGAAACGATAAGCTTCTTTGTTAATTTCTTGTTTTAACACAAGAAAGAACCAAAAAAGGTTAAGATTCTGTGATGCAACATCCTTGTTCATTTTCTTTTACGTGAAAAGAAAACGAACCAAAAGAAAGCACGTCTTTTTACAAGGAATTTTCATTTGAAAACGATTTAAGAAGAATGTTAAATCGTTTATCAAAAGAAACCGCAAGCCAAAAAATGGCGCTTCGCTGGGTTTCCATTTTTTGTCTTACTATTCTGGTGTAAAAAGAGCATCCAGCAAAGCTGGATTAGCTGGGTGGGATGAGTCATCAGCGAGCCGGCGAGAGCAATGAAACGAACATAGTTTGTTTGTGCTAGCAAACTGACTATGTAGTTCATGAACACAATTAAAATCAATTATGTCGCCACCTGATAGGGAAAAAAGAAATCGTTCTGTGAAACTCTGAGCTTCTCTGAGAAACTCCGTGGAACTATAGAAAAGTCTTTCTTTGTAAAAACAAAGATGAATCCTTTAAACCTAATCCTAAGATTCCTGCTAGAGGTAGTCGCTTTGATCGCCGCTGCAGTCTATGGCGCAACATTAGCCAAAGGCTGGCTCGGCATCCTCACCTCTTGCTCTTTACTCTTCGCAGTCGCTGCCCTTTGGGTGATCTTCAATGTTCCGGGCGACCAATCCAGGTCGGGGAAGGCTCCGGTTGTTGTGCCGGGAATCGTCAGGTTGATCCTTGAACTATTGATCTTTGGATTTGGAAGTTGGTGCTTGTTCACACTTGGATATGAAATGATGGCGGCTGTCTTTGCAGGAATTGTCTTCTTTCATTATGTGATCTCCTACAATCGTATCTTGTGGCTGCTGAAAAGATGATTTTATGATTAAAAGCCTAATCCTCTTTCTTATCTCTTTCTCACTATCTCAATTTCTATTGGGACAAGATGACTGGATGGAAGAAGCAAAGACCTTTCAAGAAAAGCTGAATCAAGAATACAAGGATTTCGAGCACTCCCCTTTAAGGGATTCCAGCAGAATAGCCAATTTTACAGCGCATGAGTTTTTCATGATCGATAAGAAATACCGAGTAAATGCTAAATTGGTCAAAGCCACCAAAGCCGATACCATCAAGATCATGACCAGCTCCGGTAAGATCAAGAGCTATGATAAATATGCAAAAGCACAATTTGAGATGGATGGAAAGGCATTCGAACTTACCTTGTATCAAAGCCACCGACTAAGAGAAATGGAGGAGTATAAGGACTATCTGTTTCTGCCGTATAAGGATCATACGAATGGACTAGATAGTTATGGAGGAGGAAGGTACATCGATCTAAAGATCCCGGAAGGAGATGAGATCATCATCGACTTCAATCAATCCTACAATCCACTTTGTGCCTATAGTGATGGATATTCTTGTCCCATCCCTCCGGAGGAAAATCATTTGGAAGTAGAGGTCAAAGCAGGGGTGAAGTATCTTAAGGAAAAGTAAAAAAGTTAAAAGTTGCCCAGAAAACCTCAACATCTTCGTCAGCAAGCCCTAGAAAAACGACAGGCTAGGATCCATCTGCCCAAGCAAGAGGAGAATGACAATATGCATCCCATTCATGTGATCATGGTAGTGGGCTATTTTGTCTCCTGCTTCATGATCTATAATTTCTTTCAGGATGTCGAACTTTCTGCCTTTCAATTGCTCAAGATCTTTTGTCTCTTGGTTGGAATAGGGTTCTTAATTCCGATCAAACTCTATAGGAAGAAGCTTACCATGAGCATGTATGAATATATCTTCTTCAATTTGCTGGGCTTCTCAACGATCAGCTGTGCCCTGCTTTTTCTGCTGAATGCTTCTTTTAAGGATGCAACTTATGAGGAAACCTACAGGATCACCGATATCGAAAGGATCCACAAAGCTTACATACTGAGCTTAGAGGAAGATGCCTATGCCGACAAAGAATATTTGAGGATCATTAGAGATAAGGACAATATTGAAAAAAGGGGAAATCAATTCTATAGCATCAGCTTCTCAGATGGCTTTCTAGGAGTGAGGATCATTGAAAAAAAGAGATTACACTAACCCTCTCTTCTTCAAAAGGGAATAGATCAACTCTCCTTCAAAGCCCTTCTGCTTCATCCCTTGAAAGATCTGCTCCGTGCTTTTCCCCTTGCTCTTCATACCATCAAGAATATCTTCTGCTGTTTTCTCATACTCCAAACTGTCGATCTCTGTTAATGCGAGATCGATGATTCCAGCTCCCACTCTTTTCTCTGTCAATGCTGCTCTGATCTTGTACTTCCCCCAATTGTTCTGTCGGAATTTGGAACGAGCATACAACTCTGCAAAGCGATTGTCGTCAACAAACCCCTCTTGCTTTAAAAGTGCCACTGCCTTCTCAGCTTCTTCTTTGCTAAGTTCCAGTTCTCTTCCCTTACTCCAAACCTCAAACTCCGCCCTCTCTCTATAGGCACAATAGGATCTTAGCTTTTGAAGAACTTCAACATTTGTTTTTTGTTGCTTTGACATATCATCCAAAGATTGCTACTAATTTCGCAATGAATTTGCACCTAAGCCTGCCTATTGAAGAATAAAAAAGCACTTTACCTTCTGCTATCAGCCAATGCGATCTCTCACTTTGCTCAAGGTATTAGTATGCTTGCCATTCCCTGGTACTTTGCCAAGCACCTGCATGCAGCTTCAACCTTTGCCAGTATATTTTCGGTAGCCACTTTCCTCACTATATTTTGGGGACTATATGCAGGCACCTTGATCGATCGGTTTCCGAGGAAGAATATCTTTTTGGGAATTTGTGCAGCTAGCGCCGCTGTTCTTCTCTCTGTTTCTTCTTTAGGCTATGCCATGGGAGAGATCCCAATGTTTTGGGTAGCTTTTGTCTTTTGCTTCACCGTTTTCAATTACAATATCCACTACCCTACTTTGTATGCATTCGGACAAGAGATCACAGAAAAAGAGAATTACAGCAAGACCAATTCCTTGCTAGAGGTCATTGGCCAGTCGACCAATGTACTTTCCGGAGCAGGAGCGGTTCTATTAATAGAAGGGATCGATACCCATGTTCTCGGATATCATTTACAAATTGAAGCCTGGTCCATTCATCGGATCTTCTTGATGGACGGACTCACTTATGTGGTAGCAGCTATTCTCATTTACTTCATTAGATATATCCCGACTCAAGAGCTGAAAGTCTCAAAAGAAAAAATAGCAATCCGGATAAAAGAAGGATTCAAATACCTGAAAGAGCGCCCACTGCTTTTTCACTTTGGAAATGCGAGTTACACGGTTTTTATCTTTGTTTTGATCGCCACTCATTTGCTTTGGCCTATCTATATTGATTCCTATCTAATGGAAGAGGGAAATGTATTTGCTCTCACCAAGGTACACTATGCCATTGGGGCCATGATGGCTGGCTTCTTTGTCAATCGGGTCTTTAGGTTCACCGACCGATTGAACTCCATTCTGATCTTGATGACTGTTGCTCTGGCTGCTTTTATTACCCTTAGTTTCAGCAAGTCTGATCTTGTGCTCTATGCGATGGCCTTTGCTTTGGGAATTGCCAATGCAGGAATAAGGATTCAAAGGGTCACATATCTCTTCAACCACATTCCCAACAACATCATTGGAAGGACTAACAGTGTATTCCAGAGCATCAACATATTGTTGAGATCGATCTTCTTAGCCCTATTTTCTTTACCCTTCTTTTCAATTGATTCCAATATCATCTATGGAATGCTGATCGGGGCAGCGGCTATATTGATATCGTTTGGACCTTTGGTATACTATTACAAGGAATTGAAGGAGTATAAGAAAGTTAAATCTTAACCACAAAGGGCACAAAGACCCACTACAAAGTCGGGGTATTGCCACAGAGTACACAAGGTTGAATTCAAAAAAATATCCTCTTCAATCTTCGTCCTCCACTCTAATGTTACACGGAGTTTCTCTGAGAAGCTCAGAAATACACAGAGTCAATCTTCACAGAACTTTAGGCATTTTAGTGCACTTTAGCGCACTTCTCACTTTAGAACAATCTCCTCTCCCTTCCCATCATAGAACTTATATTCCATGAATTGGTAGGCATCAGATTTTTTGACTTGCAGCCAGCGGTTGTATTTCATGTACCACTTTCTCTGAACCGAGTAAAAGCCTTTTGTCAAATAAGCATGAACAAATGGATGAGCCGTTATGCTTATCTTTTTCTGATTGAGGTTATTGTAGATATACCTCATCTTGTTCTCGATCTCATCGATCAATAAAATGGTTGCCTGGGTTTCACCCGTACCATTACAACAAGGGCATTTCTCAGAAGTCTTGATCTCCATCTCCGGTCTTACCCTTTGTCTGGTGATCTGAATCAATCCAAATTTCGTAGGAGGAAGAATAGTATGCTTTGCTCTATCTTCTCTCATGAACTCCTTCATCTTCTCATAGAGCAGTTCTCTATTCTTCTGCTCTTTCATATCAATGAAGTCGATCACAATGATACCGCCCATATCTCTCAGGCGAAGTTGTCTGGCAATCTCTTCTGCAGACTCCATGTTCACATCCAAAGCATTCTGCTCTTGATCATCCTTAGACCTGCTTCTTTGACCAGAGTTCACATCAATAACGTGCAAGGCTTCCGTATGCTCAATAACCAAATAAGCTCCGGATTTCATGGTTACATTCTTTCCAAAGAGTGCCTTGATCTGCTTTTCAATTCCAAAATGCTCAAAGATGGGAATGTTCCTTCTATAGCCTTTAACGATCTTCTCCTTTCCCGGAGCTATGGAGGCTATATAGTCCTTCAGCTCGTTCTTGGTTTCCAGATCGTCAACATAGATATTATTGAAATCTTTGTTGAGCATATCTCTCAACATTGCAGAACTTCTACTGATCTCTCCAAGAACTTTATGAGGAGGTTTTGCTTTCTTCAACTGCTGAAAACACTCTTCCCATTTATCGATCAAACTC
>JAUIGQ010000085.1 GCA_030429925.1 Bacteroidia bacterium
AGCCGTTGATGTTCCGTTAGTTACAAAAAATGTCTGTTGAGAACCATAGGCATCTGAAGCTTTCTCTTGAGCCTTTTTCAAAGGACCTGTTGGTTGAAGAAGGGAGTCTAGTCCGCCGGTTGTTGCAGAAGTTTCTGCAAGGAATATATTGCGGCCATAGAATTCACCGAAATCATGGAGCCATTGAGATCTGAATATGGAATTCCCTCTGGAAATAGGCATGGCGTGAAAAACTCCAGTGGGCTTGCGAGAATAATCCATCAAGGCAGAAAAGAATGGGGTTTCAAACCTCTCTCTCAACGCATAAAGAATACTTAAGTGAATTTCTTGCAAGTCTTCCGTTCTATAGAAGATCCTATTAAAACAGCGAAGTGTTCTTTGATCTAATTGGGAAACCGCCAGGTCAGAAACATAGAATAGATCTATTTCCGGTCTGAGAATATTGATCACCTCTCCCAATGTATGACCAAGGTCTACCCTTTCTGTCTCTTTTATTTTCAAGCTATTCAAACTGCTTATGAATGGCTTTATACTACTCAGGTCCTGGGTTGATTCATAAGGAATACCGGAGCGGATCACCATTGCTTGAACATTGGGATTAAAGAGCAAAGCGATCAATGCATCCTGAAAACTGGAAAGCAATATCACCTTATAGGTGAATTGCTCATTGGCTTGTTTGATGGCATCGAACTTCCTTAGGAGCACTTCCTTATCGTCCGGCACCAAGTCGTCGACAAAGACTACCTCGAAATAATTCTGTCTTTTCTTCCCCTCTTCCTGCTTGTCTTGAAGCATCTCCTTTCTCTTCTCTTCATCCTCAGCAGCCTTTCTATTTGTTCTATATGATTCACTGATGAGTGAACGAACAACTTCTGAGATCTTATGGTTCAAGGCGTTGTATTCACCTTTCTCAAACATATCCTCAACCCTCTCGATGAAATCTATGCCCGGATAGGCAAAGTACTTCTCTATAAGTTTAAGGTCATGAAGAGATTCAGAAAGCTTTTCGCTGTATTTCTTAGGCGTGCCATTGCTTTTTTCTTTCAGCAACTGTCCGGCACATTGCTTTAGATTGTTCCAGTTATCGGAACGATACTGGGCAATGTTGAAGTAATGCTTCGCCTTAAAATGATTCTTAACTGTAAGTTTATCGGTCTTCATTGCTAGGAATTAGAGTGAAGTGCCATGCGATTTCCTTCCGTATCAATGAAAAGAGCAAAGTAGCCGTTCTCATCATTGATCTTCTGCTTGTGAAGGATCACTTTACCACCAGATTCTTCCACCTTTGAGAGTACATCGTCAAGATTCTCCCCTCCATTCAAGTACAAGAGTGTCCCATTCTGACTGGGCACGGAGCCTTCACCGCATATTATTGCTCCTCCAATTCCACTTGTGGAGGGAAAAAATGCCATGGAATATCCATTCATTTGATCAGTCTCTAATTGAATACCATAGATCTGATTGTAGAATTCAACAGCTCTTTCAAAGTTGGTTGCAGGTATCTCAAACCAACTGACGAAATTCTCTATCTTCTTTTTTTTCTTAGGTGGAGTCTTCATCTTTCTTGGTCTGAATATACAAATTATTTTACCACTTCATCTTTCCCACTTGCGGTAGGGTCATCAATACTCTCTTCCATGATCGCCTCGATCTGATTGAATCGTTTTGGCTTACTTAATTCGCCAAGATCCTCAAGAGCTTGGAACTTTCTCCCTTTTTCATAGATATCAAAATCTACATTGCGATCTCTAAAGCTCTTTAAAGGCTGACCTAAACGCAATAATCCATCTTCCCTAGATCTTTTTACTCTGTCGAGATCCAACTCTATGGGAATCAATTCCGGACCTGTGCTGGCTTTATACAATACTCTCCCATCCGGTCCGCATACAATGGACCTTCCAGTTCCTCCATCACCCAGGCCATTGATATCAAAAACATAACATTGATTTGAGGCTGCTGTAGCCTGAGCCATTGCCAGCTCTATATCTCTATCAATCGTGCCGGTTAACGTCGGGTGTATGATCACATCCACTCCGTTTACTGCTAGAGTTCTTGAAGTTTCAGGAAACCACATATCATAACAGATACTAACTCCAAAACGACCAACATCAGGTACATCGAAGAACAAGAATTCATCCCCTCCGGTTACACCAACCTCATAAGGGTAGAATGGGAACATCTTATCATATCTTCCGACAACCTCTCCATCAGGGTTGATGACCGTAGCCGTATTGTAGATCTTATCTCCCTTCTTTTGGAACATAGAACCGGGAATCAACCAGATCTTATACTTTCTGGCCAGTTCTCTAAACTCATCTTCTGCCGAATTTGGAAACTCCATGGCATGGTGGATCAAAGGACCAAAGGCGCAAAGTTCACTGCAGACGATCATCTGCACCCAGGGATAGACAGAGGCCATCACCTCTATCTTGTGCTTCATCAGAGGAATATTGTTGTGGGCAGCAGATACATGCATTTGTATCCCGCCAATGGAAAATGGTTTCATGAGATGAGATTTAAGCTAATTTATTCAATTCTTCCTCAATAATATCTAACCCTTTGTTTAATTGTTCTTCTGTAATAACAAGGGGAGCAAGAATTCTTAAGACATTTTTATTTACTCCTGCGCTGATAACCACTAAATTCCTTTTTGCACAAGCCTTGATCACTGCTGAGCAGAGCTCGGCATCGGGTTGATTTGGATCGTTATCCTTAACGAACTCCATGGCACACATTGCACCCAATCCTCTAATATCGCCAATGGCTGCATGCTTCGATTTCAGATATTCAAATCGATCCATAATGATCTTTCCAACCACTGCAGCTTTCTCATTGATATTGATCTCCTCCATATACTTGATGGTTGCCAATGAAGCAGCACAAGAAACAGGATTTCCAATGTATGTACCTCCAATAGTACTAGGAGCCGCTGCATCCATAATGTCAGCTCTTCCGATCACCGCGGCGATAGGCATTCCTGAACCCATTGCTTTTGCCCAAGTAGATAGGTCAGGCAATACCGTATAATGGTCCATTGCACCCCAAGCGGCAGTTCTTCCAAAACCCGTTTGAACTTCATCAAAGATCAAACAGATACCATATTTATCACAGATCTCTCTCAGTCCTTCCACATATCCTTTTGGAGCAATATGAAAACCACCTTCTCCTTGCACCAATTCAATGATAATAGCTGCAAGGTCCTCAGCTCTCACATGTGTTTTGAAAAATGCTCTTAATCGAGATAATTCCTGTGCGACAAAGCTGGCTTCATCCATCTCCCTGCCGTTCAAGAATCTATTTGGATAATCTATTCTGTATACTTCAGGGGCAAATGGACCACAGTTAGAACTATAGGTAGTTCTTGAGGTAAGGGTCATGGCCATCATTGTTCTTCCGTGAAAAGCTCCTGAATAACACAAGACTGCCGATCTTCCGGTGTGCTGTTTTGCGATCTTTATCGCATTCTCAACTGCCTCAGCTCCTGTGCTCACCAACATGCTTTTGGTAGAACTTCCGTGAGGAAACATTTCATTCAATTTCTCACAAAGCGCAATGTAAGGCTCGTATGTAACTACATTGAAACTGGTATGAATGAATTTTTCAGATTGATCTTTGATCGCTTGAACAACAGGGGGCGGACAATGTCCTGCGTTTACAACTCCTATTCCGGCTGCAAAATCAATTAATTCATTTCCATTATTATCGTAGATAAGCGCACCTTCTGCAGAATGTGCAGTAGCAGTATTAAACACTCCAACACCATTAGCTACAGCTTTGCTCCTTCTTTCTAATAAACTTTCGTTCGTTAGCTGCATCATTTCTATCACCTTTTCTTCTATTTTACTGGGTTTGTAATTGCTTGATATAGACGGCAAATGTATTCCTAATTTACATCATACAATTAAAAAAATCGAAGATTTAGAGCGAATATTTTTCAGCTATAACTAGCATGAATACAAACTTTCCCGAGATAGGGGTTTTTACTATCTTCGCAAAGTCTAAAAAGCATATTTACAAACACACATATATAGATATTAAATGGATTTTGACGTAATAGTTTTAGGAAGTGGTCCCGGAGGATATGTTGCTGCCATCAGAGCTTCTCAATTGGGCTTGAAAACAGCTATCATTGAAAGAGAATCACTAGGTGGGATCTGTCTGAATTGGGGTTGTATTCCAACCAAAGCACTTCTAAAGAGTGCCAATGTTTTCGAATATATCAAACATGCTTCTGATTACGGTATTGAAGTGAAAGACAGCAGCGTGAACTTTGATTCTGTTATCAAGAGAAGTCGTGATGTGGCGAATGGAATGAGCAAAGGGATCGAGTTCTTAATGAAAAAGAATAAGATCGAAGTGATCATGGGAACAGGAACCCTAAAAAGCGGAAAAAAGATTTCTGTTAAATCCGAGGACGGAAAGAGCAAGGATGTTTCAGCAAAGCATATCATCATTGCAACAGGTGCTAGATCAAGAGAACTCCCAAATCTTCCTCAAGATGGAGAAAAGATCATCGGGTATAGAAAAGCCATGTCATTGGAAAAGATGCCAAAGAAAATGGTTGTTGTAGGATCCGGAGCCATTGGTGTTGAATTCGCTTACCTATACAATGCAATGGGTGTTGATGTTACAGTTGTAGAATATATGTCGAACATCGTTCCGGTAGAAGATGAAGAGGTGTCAGCTCAATTGGGGCGCAGCTTCAAGAAGAACGGTATGAACATTATGACCAATGCTGAAGTCACTAGCGTTGACACAAAAGGAAAAGGATGTAAGGTTACTGTTAAAACCAAAAAAGGTGAAGAGGTGATCGATTGTGACATTGTACTTTCAGCCGTTGGAGTTACTGCCAACATAGAGAATATTGGATTGGAAGATGTTGGGATCAAAACTGAAAAAGGAAAGATCGTTGTAGATGGATTTTACAAAACCAATGTTGATGGATATTATGCGATCGGAGACTGTGTTCCAGGACAGGCCTTGGCTCACGTTGCCTCTGCAGAGGGTATTATCTGTGTAGAGAAAATTGCAGGTCACAATCCTGAGCCACTAGACTATAACAACATTCCAGGTTGTACTTATTGCTCTCCCGAGATCGCTTCAGTTGGCTATACTGAAAAAGCAGCCAAAGAGGCAGGATATGAGTTGAAGGTTGGAAAATTCCCATTCTCAGCTTCCGGAAAGGCATCTGCTGCCGGACATAAAGATGGTTTCGTCAAGGTGATCTACGATGCTAAATATGGAGAACTATTGGGGGCGCATATGATCGGTGCAAATGTTACTGAGATGATCGCTGAGATAGTTACAGCCAGAAAGCTTGAAACAACCGGACATGAGATCTTAAAAGCAGTTCACCCTCACCCTACAATGAGTGAAGCAGTGATGGAAGCTACGGCTGCTGCTTATGATGAAGTGATCCATTTATAGAATTGAACGTTATGGAAATCCGCATGTTGATCTATATTGACATGCGGATTTTATTTATCTGAGAATGAAGAACTCACCTATCAAGAATTTCTTATCACTCGTTAAGTTTAGTCATACCCTCTTTGCTTTACCCTTTGCTCTTGTTGGGTATTTCCTGGCATTGGAGTTTTCTGTATATCAGTTCGACTGGACTCTTTTGGTCAAGGTAATCTTGTGTATGGTCTTCGCCAGAAGCGCGGCAATGGCCTTTAATCGTTATATCGACAGAGATATTGATGCAGAGAATGAAAGGACAGCTGCTGTGAGAGAGATCCCAAGAGGGGTAATAAGTCCAAAAGCCGCTCTGATCTTTGTATTCGTCAACTCAGCTCTATTTATCGTTACCACCTATTTCATCAACACAGTTTGCTTCTACCTCTCTCCTATTGCACTGATGGTTATCTTGGGATATAGTCTCACAAAAAGATTCACAGCTCTATGTCATCTAATACTGGGACTGGGTCTTTCACTTGCCCCTATTGGAGCATACCTGGCTGTGACTGCAGAGTTCTCTTGGATCGCTGTATACTATTCCATTGCCGTTCTATTTTGGGTGGCAGGATTTGACATGATCTACGCCTTGCAGGATGAAGAATTCGATCGGTCTATGAAGCTTCATTCAATACCGGCGGCAATAGGCCCTAAGAATAGCTTAAGATTATCAGAGCTATTTCACCTCATTACCGCCATCGTTTTAGTGGTAGCAGCCTTCAAAACTGAAGCGAACCTCTTCTACTGGCTGGGGACTGCTCTCTTTATTGTATTACTGATCTATCAACATACATTGGTTAAGAGCAATGACCTTAGCAAGGTAAATCTTGCCTTCTTCACAACCAATGGAATTGCCAGTTTAATCTTTTCTATCTTTGTAATAGGCAGTTTTTATTTGCGCTAAAAATGTTCACTACTGAGATCATTCAGTTTCTTCAAGGACTAAACAACCCTTTGATCTATGGTTCAATGTGGTTCATCAGCATAATTGGACTAAGTCCTGTGATCCTATGTTTTTGCTTGAGTATTGCATTTGGACTAGACCTCAAAAAGGGCTTAGTAATGATCAATATTGTTGCTTGGACCGCCTTCTTCTCTTTTCTATTGAAAGGCCAGTTCAATTACCCTACCCCCATAGATGTGGATCCAAGTCTAGCCATTATGGAAAGCAGTCCAACTGGTGAAGACCTCAGTAGCATGCAACCCGCTAACTTCTTTCAGCTTTTTTCCTCAGACCTATTGGAAGTCAGCAGAAATGATAGCATTGAGAGACAAGGTTTCCCTTCAACAAGAACAGCTATACAAACTGCATTTTGGTTGAGCTTTCTCTTGCTGTTTAAAAGACGATGGATCCTAAGACTTTCTATTATTATGATCATTTTGAGCTCTGTTGCCAGCATGTATATGGGACTTAGTTTCTTAGGAGGTGTTTTGGGCGGCATAGCTCTGGGGGCATCAATTGCTATTCTGAGTTTCCTTTATATTTCCAAAAGCAGATACCTTATACAACAAACACATGACAGTCTCTCATTGAGCTATTTCTGGCTTCCATGGATTGCCATGCCATTTGCTGCTTTTGCTACTTATTGGCAACTGGCAAGTACACTCGGATTAAATATGGCTGTGATCTTTATCGTCCAAAGAAGGAATTTTCCGGTATATCATGTGATCACCTGGAAGAGGATACTGGCAGCATTATTAGTGATCTCCTCTTTTCTAGCTACCTATTTCATAAATCAGAAGGTGCATTTTAGCTCTTCATCTGTCATTGACTTTGCAATTATCACACTCTTGAATTTCCTTGTAGTTCTGAGTGTCTTGAGCATAAGCAGAAGACTGTTCTTGATCAAGTATCGCCTGGCTTTTTAGGCATAAAAGCCCTCATAAACTTTCTTGATTCTTTCTTTAGAGAACCCTAAGAAATTCATTAGCCAGAGTTTGTAGTAGAAAAACTGCAAGTTGAAGACACCGAAAGTTCTGTATGAACGAGCCGAAACGATCAACTTCTCCTTGATCTTTTTTCCTTTACAGATCCTATAAGCCCTTCTATATAAATCCTGGTCTTCCAAAAGGTCTTTTTCGGGCTGATACCCTCCTGAGTTATTATACAACCATTTGGATATCCATAAGCCTTGATCTCCAAAATGAAAGTATGGATGCGCATACCGAGTAAAAAAGGCATTCAGCTTCAAAAACCAATGATCCCAGTCAAACTCGATAGGGAAACTAGCCAGCTCTGTTTTTTCGTCAATTAGTTCTTGAAGATCAATATGATCTGGATGCTTCCAGTAATTGTCAGCATGCAAAAACAGTAAATACTTCCCTTTAGCTTCCTTGGCACCAAATGAAAGTTGCCTGCCTCTCCCCTTGGATGATTGCAATATTTTAATTCCGTATTCAGATAGAATGGTCAATGTTCTATCAGTAGAACCTCCATCTACAACGATGATCTCTTTGTCTATTTCCAACTTTACAAGCTGTGACAATAGATGACTACAATGCTCCTCTTCATTAAAAGAGGGGATTATAATTGAAAGGATGGGATCTTCTATATTAGTTTCCACCTGAGTCCTTCATCTGAGATTTTCTAAAGTATTTTCTCCAAACCTCTGAGAACTCATCATACTCCTCTTGATAGAACAAGCCTACTCCTTGTGTATAAAGACTATTGATCTGCAATGGGTCATAATCGTTAGAACGATTGAATCCTCGAACTCTAAGCTTTCCATCTCTCTTTAGCTTGTACTCTATCATAAACTCACCTATAAAGCTTGAGGCGTTCCCATCGCTTGTATTCTGCCTGTCGGCAATATATCCGAATGAGCCATCCAGTATCAATCGATCATCTAAAAGCTCTGTACTTAGGGATACATCTAACTCTTCATTTGCTACTTCATCTCCCGGTCTATAGGATACACCTACATCAAATTCATTGGACACAGAGGAAAGCCAATTACTTAGCTGATTGGAAAGGAGTTCATATCCATTGTTCATACCAGGGGCCCCACTGGCTGCAGTAGAACTACTATTCCCAGTAGAAGGTGGCATAAACCTCCCGAGCAATAACAAACCGAATACTTGCTGGTTCAACTCCTGCTCATTGACATTGTTTTGGTTCACATAGAGGATACTTTCAAGCCTACTTTTTACTAGCTCATCCGCTGAAGGGATCTTGATATCAAAACTGATGTCAGGATTCAACAGATATCCCCCTAAATTCAAATAAAGTTCAACAGGCACTCTTCTCCTATATCTCCCGGTGGAATCTTCAGGCATTAAACTATAAAGAGAGGCCCTGAGGTTATAGATTGCCTGAATATCCAACCTTGCCTCATATGGGTCTCCATCCCACATCATCTTTGATCCTGGAGAAAGCTGAAACTTCTTATTCAAGATGTTCTGAAGTGTAAAAAGGTATTCCCCTTCTGTTAATTCATACTGTCCAAACATATTGAAATTCCCTAAGGTGTTGATCTGAAGATTGAGTTTCCCCGTGCCCCTTGCCTTGATGATATCGCCGATAGATTCATCAAAAATGATAGTAGTTTTTGCCTCAGGTTCTATGTTCAAGGCAAAGTTCAGCTGTATACCACTTAAGTCAACTTGAATGGCGCTATCTTCATCAAATTTTGGACTGTTTGTAAAGACAAGAAAGTCACTGGAAGTGACATTGACATCATCTTGGATAGGGATCTTGAAATCTGTTCCTTTTTTGGCAGTCAGGTCCATTTCCATGATCAATTGATCTGCATAGCCTGAAATGTTAGCCCAACCTGTTACAACGCCTGTCCCGTAGAAGAGCTCATTTTCTTTATCAGTAGTATTTAGCGCAAAGAAGTCCTCCATTTCCATCCCTATATCTAAGTTGAACCTCTCATAATTCTCATGGAATATTGTACCTGTTGCTGTTGCAAAGGATCCTTTCTCATCTTCGATTTTCATCAGGTCGAAACCAATAAAATCAGGTCTGATCAAAACTTTATGATTGATCTTATAGGAGGTATTCAGATAATTCACTCTAAAGTTTGCATCCACAAGGTCAAGGTCTCCTCTCAATAGCGGTTTCTCCGTATTCCCCCTTATTTCTATCTTACCACTCAAGTATCCATCAAGATCGGTTAGAATGTGTTCAATAAAAGGTTGACTAAGTGCAATAGGTAACTGATTCATTTTTAGATCGAGATTCAGCATATTCCAATTTGCATTTGGCTGAACTGTACCATTTATTTCAAGCAGAGGATCCTTTCGTGGACCTAAATATGAATTAACAACAATTCCGGTAGAGTCTTTTAGCCAATAGCTCTCAAATGCAGCTTCTCCAATTTCATATTGGTTCACTTCGAAACCTTCCGCCTTTAGATCTGCTATAATGATCCTGTCCTGATACACATCTCTCAATACAGCTCTACCATTTATCCTACCTTTTAAACTCAAGTCATCTTCAGGTACAAAAGACGACACATAAGCCAGGTCGAAATCGTTGAGAAGCAATTGTAATGAATCATTGGGATCCTCGCCTAACCTGCCATCCAAGGTAAATCCCTGAACATTATTGCTGATGGATATACTATCAATGAATACTTCTTTCCTTCTAATCTCAGCATAATTATTCCCCTTCACCGTCCATAGTGAATCATTTAAGTAGAAATAAGAATCAGTGAACTTAAGGTTCATCACATCAAAAGAATCAACCTCCACCACCAGTCTCACTTCTCCATTCTCATAACTGTCATTGATACCTTCCCAAGTAGTATTCAGCTTTCCATGTCCTTTTTCAAGAGAAGCACTTAAATGATAGTCACTGAGGGCTATATTTTTAGAAATATTAAAGGCTCTTGAATTCAATGCAACTGACATCCCCTCAGGATTGCTGCCAGCCGTGAGGATCAAATTCTTCAATTGATAAGGCCCATAGGCGACCAGCGGA
>JAUIGQ010000086.1 GCA_030429925.1 Bacteroidia bacterium
AAAAGCAAACTCAATGATCTATCGTTGCTATAAAGATGGATCTTTCCTTTGAATGAATAACTCATAAGGAACTCTTTAATTCTGCCGGCCAAAATGAAACTGTTCCTGCTTCTCTGGAACAAACTGAACCTTAAATAATACCAGTAAGAATGTTCAGATAACTTCAAGACCTTCGCAATAGATTCTCCTTCTATTATTTTTTGATGACCGAAAGAGATGACTCTCTTGAGATGAAGTTCTGAATGATCTTCTTTTGATATGGGAAGAACTTTAGCCTTTAGACCAAACTGCTTGTCCAGAAAACCAGACTGGGTAGTAAATAACTGAATCTTCATCTTAACGAGCTCTTTTTGCTCATCAGTGGACAGTTTGCGACAAACAATTGCTATATCTTTAGAAGGATCCTCTATCATTTAGGCCTGTCAATTTGTTCTTCGATCTTTTCGATCGATCCTGCTTGCTGAATACTCGCATTCAGTTCAAAGCCAATGAGTAAAACAAATGAGTTGAAGTAGATGAGCAGCATAAGAATGATGATGGTTCCAATGGATCCGTAGATCTTATTGTAGTTGGCGAAATTGTCAACATAGAAACCAAATGCCAAGCAAACAATAATGACCAGCACGGTGGCTAAAGTAGAGCCGGCTGAGAAGAACCTCCATTTCATCTTCCTGTTTCCTCCCAAATAATAGAAGGTAGATATCCCAAAGAAGCAAAGGGCAGCCATGATCAGCCACTTACCGATCATCAGGAGGATGGAAGAAGTGCTCCCTTCTTCTAAAATGAAATTCACCATATACTCGCTTATCAAGATTGCAGCTATGGCAATAATGATAAGTGTTGTAAGAATAAAGAGCATTAAAATAGAGATCAATCGGGTTTGAATGATATTTCTAGAGAAATTAGTGTTGTAGCTCTCCATGAACGCATTTTGCATTCCATCAAACCCACTGGTGGCCAGGTAAAGTGCAAATAGAAAACCGAAGGAGAGTAGGCCTCCATCGGCATTGGTAATAAGATTGACCAATGAGTCGCTTAAGAACTCATAACCTTCGGAAGGCAATACCTCTTCCAATATGCCTAATAGTTCATTCTTGAAATTATGGATAGGGATATAGGGTATGAGTGTTAGCAGGAAGATAATGGTAGGGAAGATGGCTAAAAAGAATTTAAAAGCCAGAGAAGAGGCTTTCAGTTCCATGGCTCCTTCAACTATTCCCTTAAAGAAGAACTTGGCAACATAATAAATGGGCAAGCCATCAAATCCTGGTAAAACGATCTTCTTTGATATGGCTATCGTTTTTCTAACTGTTGCTAGATTCCTGACCTTATGTAGAAGCCCTTCACTCATTTTAAACAGCCTTTAAGCTAAGGTCTAAACTATTGATCTGGTGGGTTAGCGCTCCCACACTAATATAATTTACTCCGCATTCTGCATACTCCCTTATCGTTTCCTCTGTAATTCCTCCTGAAGCTTCTGTTTCTGCATGATCGCCGATCATGTCTACTGCTTTTTTAAGGTCTGAATAATTGAAATTATCCAGCATGATACGGTCTACTTTCTCAGCCCTAAGGATCTGCTTAACTTCTTCTAGGTCTCTAGCTTCAACTTCGATCTTGATATTGATCTCATTGGTCTTTAAATAATCATGACATCTATCAATGGCTTGGGAGATCCCACCGGCATAATCTATATGATTATCTTTGATCATCATCATGTCAAACAAACCAAATCGATGATTTTCCGCTCCCCCGATCCTAACGGCCATCTTTTCAAAAATTCTGTTATTGGGGGTGGTTTTTCTACTGTCGAGGATGGTGCAACCGGTCCCTTCAACCAAGTTGACTATTCTTCTGGTATGCGTTGCAATGCCACTCATTCTTTGCAGAAAGTTCAATGCTAACCTTTCAGCCTTTAGGATAGATGCCGAAGGCCCCTCAACTGAAAAGGCAATATCACCTACCTTGATTTCGTCACCATCTTGCAATTTGGCTTGAAACTCAATTCTTGGATCTACTTGTCTAAAAACTTCTCTGGCAATCTCTACTCCAGCAATAACACCTTCCTCTTTTACCAATAGTTGAGCTTTGCCAAGGGCATGTGGAGGAATGCATGCATTCGTTGTGTGATCCCCATCTGCTATGTCTTCTTCTATCGCAAGACGGATCAGTTCTTCTATTTTCGACATACTTATTCTTCTTCGATGCGAATTTCGATAATTTGCATCACACCGTCCACATTATTGTATAGCAGATAGGTTCTAAATGTTCCTTTATCGGTTTCCAGTTTTCCTATATGGAACTTCGATTTCTGCTTAGACCCGCCTTTATGCTTGATCTCATATTCACTTATGGTATTGGAAGCGAAGAATTTATTGAGGATAACCTTGGCCTGCTCTTTTTGATAGATCCCGCTATTCCCTGGCAAGTTCATTTCTACTGATTCGTTGAAGTGGGAGGCTAATTTTTTGGCATCTCCATTAATGAAACATTTGGAGATCCTGTCTGAATCCTGAGCGTTTAGAGAGATGGTCAGAAAGAGTAGGAGTGGTAGCAGTAGTAATCTCATACCTAAAAGTAGTTATTTTTTGAATACTGCAGGGGCAATTCTAGTCTCCAATTCATTACTTTGCCCTTATGAAAGTACATCTTTTTTGCATTGGCAAAACGGCTTCATCTACCTTGAATAATATGATAGAGGAGTATGAAGGGAGACTGAAGCACTACATTAATTACGAGGTTAGCTACCTAGAACTTCCCAAAAAGTTGAAAAGAAATTCAGAGGAGGAGCAAAAGCAGGCAGAAGGTGAATTGCTACTATCAAAGATCTCTTCAGATAGTCGTTTAATTTTGCTAGATGAGAAAGGGAAAGGGATGAGTTCCAGGAACTTTGCTGCCCTTATGCAAAATGAGATGAATAAAGGTATAAAGGTGCTGAGCTTTTGTATAGGAGGAGCATATGGCTTCAGTGATGAAGTTTATGCCAGAGCAGAGCTGAAAGTCTCATTATCGCAAATGACCTTTACACATCAGATGGTCCGACTCTTTTTTACAGAGCAGTTATATCGCGCCATGACGATCCTGAGAGGGGAGAAGTACCACCATTGATCAGTCGGGAGAGTTTTGCTGCCATCGCCAGGCAGACCTAACAATTTCTTTTAAGTCTCGCTTTGGTTTCCAGCCCAAGACTTCTTTTGCCTTTTTATTAGAAGCATAGATCTTTTCAACATCTCCGCTTCTTCTACCACCAATTTCATAGTTGAGGTTCAATGCATTCTCTTTTTCAAAACTCAGAACAACCTCTAAGGTTGTATTCCCACTTCCACTTCCCAAATTGAACACATCATAGTTCTCTGTCATCTGCTCTAGATGTTTGTAGGCAAGAACATGAGCTTCAGCTATATCTGAAACATGAATATAATCTCTTACACAACTGCCATCTTTGGTGTTATAGTCATTGCCGAAGACAGTTATTTTCTCCCTCAATCCCGCAGCTTGTTGGGCTAGAATGGGTACAAGATTATTAGGGCGTTTTGTCATCACCTCACCGGTTAATCCACTTTCATGAGCTCCTGCTGGATTAAAGTACCTTAATGAGATTGCTCTGAATGCTTTGTTGATCAGGCAATAGTTCTCCAAGATCATTTCACCAAGTTGTTTGGTAAGACCGTAAGGAGATTCCGCCTTCCCAAAAGGAGTGCTTTCTTCAACCGGCAGCTTTTCAGGGGTTCCATATACAGTGCAGGAGCTGGAAAAGATGAACTTTTTGATCGAATACTTTTCAGCAGCATCGATCAGATTGATCAAGGCATTTACATTGTTTCTGTAGTATAGGGCTGGATCTTGAACAGATTCCGGGACTGATTTCAAGGCGGCAAAATGAATGATCCCCTCGATCTTGTGTTCCTGAAAGACAGAAAGAGCTGACTCTCTATCAGAAAGGTCGCAGTTTATATGTAGAATTGGTTTCCCCGTGATCTTCTCTAAACGCTTATAGGCGTCGGGGTTTGAATTAGAATAATTATCAACAGATAGTATATCTGTATATCCCATCTCAGAAAGGGCAATGATCGTATTTGATCCTATATACCCGGCTCCACCACTTACTAAAATCATTTGCTGAACTTGAACTTCCAAAAATACCGTTTCTTCTAATTTCTAAAAAGTGTTAGTTTTGCAGCCTATTTCAATTATATAGAATGTCTGAGAAGTTAAAGTTTGCCGTAGTAGGCTCAGGAAGAATAGGTAGAAGACACGCAGCAATGGTTCAGCTGAATGATGGTGCTGAATTGGTTGCCATGGTTGATTCTGACACTAGTCTAAAGAATGAATTAGAAGAAGAATTCAAATGTCCGTTTTTCGACAGCATGGATGCTTTGTTTGCTGCAGGACTTGATATTGACGTTGTGAATGTGTGCACGCCCAACTATCTGCACGCTTCTCAGTCGATTAAAGCTCTGGAAAACAACTGTCATGTTGTAGTAGAGAAACCAATGGCCTTAAATAAGGCTGATGCAGAATTGGTGATCCACACCTCTCTTCAATTGAACAAGCAGATCTTCTGTGTAATGCAAAACAGATATAGTCCGCCGGCAAAATGGTTGAAAGAAGTGGTTACTTCTGGAGTTTTGGGAGAGATCTATATGGTAAATGTCAATTGTTTCTGGAACAGAGACAGCGATTACTATCAAGGTGGAGATCCTAACTACTGGAAAGGGAAGAAAGATAAAGATGGTGGAACATTGTTTACTCAATTCAGCCACTTTGTTGACACCATGTTCTGGTTAATGGGAGACATTAAGAACATCCAGGCAAATTTCTTCGATTTTAATCATCAGGATACTACTGAGTTTGAGGATTCAGGATTGGTTCAGTTTGAGTTTGTCAATGGTGGAGCAGGTACCTTTAATTATTCTACAGCTGTTTACGGTGAGAATATGGAAAGCAGCATCTCCATTGTTGCTGAAAAAGGGTCCATCAAGGTTGGCGGACAGTATATGAACGATGTTGAATACTGCAATATTGAGAATTATACCATGCCGCAATTGGAAGACACACTTCCTCCAAACGATTATGGTAAATACAAGGGATCAGCTGCTAATCATCAGTTTGTGATCCAGAATGTAGTGAACACCTTGAACAAGAAAGAGATCGTAAGTACGAATAGTCTTGAAGGTCTTAAGGTAGTCGAGATCATTGAAAATATTTATAAGTTGCAGGGCTAGTTCCTCAATTTTTCGTATTATTGTGCTGTCCCTGTTCTAAGGGATCTCTCACTTTCACAAGTATTTTCTATTTACAATCATTGAATTCTCGATTCTCCTATTCTAGACTATACAATTACAATCTCATTATTATTTCATGTACGATATTTTACAATTAAACCAAAAGACGGTTTCCGACCTTAAGGAGATCGCCAAAGAGCTTGATATTAAGAAGTACCAAAAGCTCAAGAAAGAAGATCTGATCTACACTATATTGGATCAACAAGCCATCAACCCTAAGAAAGGAGATGGAGCAGCGGCAAAAGCCACAGAAAAACCAAAGAAGGAGAACAATAAGCCTAAAGCCTCAAGCGATAATAGCAGTTCACCAGAAGGTGAGAAGAAGGTAGCTTATCCTAAGAAGCCGGCCTCTGAAAGAACAGTCCGACCAAAGATTCAAGGAGAAAACAAGACAGAAGAGAAGAAGGAAGCCCCTAAGCAAGAAAGAAAGGAGCATACTCCAAGACCTAATAAGGGACAGCAAAATCAGCCAAATCAGCAAAACCAGCAAAACCAGCAGAATCAAAGGCCTCTGCAGCACAAGCCAAGAGAAGAAAAGAAGAAAGAGTTTGATTTTGATGGAATCATCAGCAGTGAAGGAGTATTGGAAATGATGCCTGATGGCTATGGTTTCTTAAGATCTTCTGATTATAACTACCTGAACTCACCTGATGATATATATGTTTCTCAGTCACAGATCAAACTGTTTGGACTCAAAACAGGTGATACGGTCAGAGGATCTGTTAGACCTCCTAAGGAAGGAGAGAAATATTTCCCGCTGATCAAACTGGAAGAGATCAATGGAAGAGCCCCTGATTTTATTAGAGATAGGGTTCCATTTGAATACCTTACACCGCTTTTCCCTTCGGAGAAGTTCAAATTGACCGGCCACAAAGAAGAATCCTTGTCAACTCGAGTGATCGATCTTTTTACCCCAATTGGTAAGGGGCAAAGAGGATTGATCGTAGCGCAGCCGAAAACGGGTAAGACTACCTTGCTGAAGGAAGTTGCCAACTCAATTGCCGCTAATCACCCTGAGGTATATTTGATCATTTTATTGATCGATGAAAGACCTGAAGAGGTAACGGATATGGCGAGAAGCGTTAATGCTGAAGTGATCGCCTCTACCTTCGATGAGCCGGCTGAAAGACATGTGAAGATCGCCAATATAGTGTTGGAGAAAGCTAAGAGAATGACAGAGTGTGGACACGATGTAGTTATCTTGCTTGACTCAATTACCCGATTGGCTAGAGCATATAATACTGTATCTCCTGCTTCAGGAAAAGTACTTTCCGGTGGTGTAGATGCCAATGCATTGCACAAACCGAAGAGGTTCTTTGGAGCTGCGAGAAAGATCGAAAATGGTGGTTCACTAACCATCCTGGCTACTGCCTTGACAGAAACAGGTTCTAAGATGGATGAAGTGATCTTTGAAGAGTTCAAAGGAACAGGTAATATGGAACTTCAGCTAGATCGTAAGATCTCTAACAGAAGGATCTATCCTGCTATCGATATTGTTTCTTCTTCAACCAGAAAAGAAGACTTACTCTTGGGAAGAGACATTACGCAAAGAATGTGGGTGCTTAGAAACCATATTGCAGATATGAATCCCGTTGAAGCAATGGACTTCTTGAAAGATAGAATGAGTAAGACCAAAGACAATGAGGAATTTCTCATTTCAATGAATGGATAAGCTATTGTTCAAAAATAGAAGATCGATCTTGGCCAGCATGCTGGCCATTTCTATTTTATTCAAGATGGCGGTCTATTTTAATGGTCTCCAGTCAACTTCTTTTGATAAGGTAGGTAGGTTTGCCAATATATTCATTCTAATGAGCGGTGTATTCTTTGCAATTCGCTTATTCAAGAGTCAGACGAAAGAGGCAACTAAATTCCTGGATGATGTGAAAGCAGGAATGCGCATTGCTTCCCTCTATGCCATTTGTATGGCCGCTTTTCTCTATTTCTATTATGAGTACATAGACCCCAATTATTTTGGGGAGTTGAGCATAAGCCATCAAATTGAGGGACAAGAGGCAGATGAAGCGACTCGCAAGAGGATTCAAGAAGGAGCAGAATTTGTCAGATCTGCTTACTTTAATTCAACCATTAGTCTGGTGGGATTCTTACTACTGGGTAGTTTTTATTCTGCGATCATCGCTTTTCTAGTAAGAAAGTTCAGCGGCTTTAGACATCCTTAAGTCCCTAGCAGCTCTTTTCCAAAGTCATCCAGTGAAACTCCATCAAAGTTTCCGGAGGTCATGAGCAGAAGTATATGGTTGTCAAATGACTTTGATCTGAGATAGTTGGTTAGTTCCTTGGAGTCGTTGTAGACTGTCACCTTTGAAGGTGCAAAAGCATCCTTTACTTCTTCCTTGCTGATCTCTTCCAATCCTTTGTGAGCAATTGTGTGAGGGTTGTAGTATACTATAGCCTCATCTGCCTGATCCATGCTGCCGCTATATTCAGAAAGAAACTCCTTGTTCAAACTGCTGAAGGTATGGAGTTCAACACAGGCTATGATCTCTTTGTCGGGAAATTGCTTCTTAACTGCTTCACAAGTGGCTTTTAGCTTGGAGGGTGCATGAGCAAAATCTTTGAATACCTTGCTTTTTCCATTCTCAGCGATCAATTCCATTCTTCTTGCTGCTCCTTTGAAACTCATAATGGCACGATAGAAATCTTCTTTCTCTATACCCAGCTGAGTACATGCATGGAATGCCGCATTGAGATTTTGCAGATTGTGCTGACCAAAGATCAAAAGGGGATATTCTTGTTCACCGTCTAGGAGGATGCTCTTTCCATCTTCGATCCGATAAGGGTGTTCTATATATGGGAAAAGATGAACATTCTCCTTTGCATTACTCAGTTGCTTTTTGATCTCTTCATCCTTCTCATAATAGATGAGGCTGCCATTCTCTTGAATACTTTGAATGAATAGTCCGAATTGTTCGCAGTACTCCTTAAAGGTTGGGAAAACATTGATATGGTCCCAAGCAATTCCACTAATGATGGCAATATCCGGCTTGTACCAAAGGAATTTAGGTCGCCGATCAATAGGGGAGGAGAGATACTCATCTCCCTCAATTAGCATCAGTGGAGCATCGCTCAATTTTACCATGGTATGAAAGCCCTCCAATTGTGCCCCTACCAAGAAATCACATTCGATATTCAGTTGCTGAAGCACATGCAGGATCATTGCCGTTATGGAAGTCTTTCCATGACTGCCTCCTACAACAACTCTTTTCTTATCCTTGCTTTGCTCATAGATGAACTCAGGATAGGAAACTACCTTCAATCCCATTTCCTGAGCTTTCAATAGTTCAGGGTTGTCTTTCTTAGCGTGCATTCCAAGGATCACTACATCTATTTCTTCTGTGATCCTGTCGGCATCCCATCCCATCTTTGAGGGATATAAGCCTGCTTTTTCCAGTCGGCTTTTAGAAGGTTCAAAGATCTCATCATCCGACCCGGTTACTTGATATCCTTTCTGACCAAGTGCTAAGGCAAGGTTATGCATAGCACTTCCACCAATAGCAATTAAGTGAATTCTCATAGAGTATTATCTGTAGGCTGTTTCAGTTGACGGACTTGGCTCTGTAGTTCTCTTTTTCTTAAAGATCCTTTCTGTTCTGAACTGTCTTGATACAGAGACGTACATGATATTGGAACTAGCGTATCTCCTTAAGTCGCGAATAGAATTGTTTGCATCTTTATAGTCGTGGTTAAGAAAATCTGTGAAATAATATTTGAACTTTAGATTGTAACCTCCTGGAAATTGAAAACCCAAAAAACCAGCAGTTACAAAGCGATTGGTTTGATCGCCAAACCACTCTGTATATTTTGTCTTAGAACCAGACCTATTGTGTGAATCCCAGTATTTCTCTTTGTAATGAAATTGAAGCTCTATCTCTCCACCTACAAATATATAAGCGTGATTATCAAAGGAGCCAAGCTTAATGGCCAAGGGTACCCCCAAATTATAAGAGCGTCTTAAGATCTTGTAGTTCTGCAAGGTGCCGTCATCCTTGATGAGCCTTTCATTACTGGTTAAACCAACATTCCGTACTGCCAAACCTGAATAGATCCCGAATCTATCATTGAAATCGATGTGAATGTTCTGACTTAAATGGAAAAAGCAAGTAAAGCGCATAGGGCTGTTCAATTGCTCTTCCAGAGGATTGTCCTTTTGGTATTCATCCGTGAAACTGATCTCACCCCATTGAAACAGCAATTCCCCGGTGCTGATCGAATAAACCTGAGTCTGAGCAAATGAATTCAGACTAGTAATGGATAGAATAATTGCAAAAAAAGTAGTTAAAAGATTTTTCATTTTTCCAATTTGAAAATTTATTTCAAATATGCGGATATTATCTTCAAATTCTTAGACTTATGTGCTAAGCTTTTCATTTAATATTTAGAATATTGCAATCAAATACACAGCATGAAGATAGGTATCATAAAAGAGGGTAAAACGCCGGTTGATAAGAGAGTTCCTTTCAATCCGGAGCAGGCAAGTATTATTGAAGCGAGATATCCTGATGTCGACATTATGGTTCAAAAAAGCGAGGAAAGGGCCTTTTCCGATGCAGAGTATGAGGTAGAAGGATTAGAACTGGTTGACGAGCTATCTTTAGCAGATGTGATCTTTGGAGTGAAAGAGGTGCAATTGGAAGACTTGATCCCCAATAAGACCTACTTCTTCTTTTCTCATACTATTAAAAAGCAAGAGTATAATCGAAAGTTGTTGCAAGCCATTTTAGAGAAGAAGATCACTATGGTTGATTATGAATGCCTTACCAGAAAGAATGGAGCAAGAATATTGGGATTCGGTCGGTATGCTGGAATTGTAGGTACCTATAATGCCTTTTTAACCTATGGAAAGCGAACAGGATCATTTGATCTGAAGCCAGCCTATTTATGCAAGGATAGAAGAGAATTGGAAGGTGAATTATCG
>JAUIGQ010000087.1 GCA_030429925.1 Bacteroidia bacterium
GGGTTTGCGCCTGCAGCTCTCTATGACTAATGGTTTGAGTTTTCTCTAACAACCTATCTGCCAGGGTACTCTTACCATGATCAATATGGGCAATAATGCAAAAATTCCTTATCTCCTCCATTCCGAAAATTGAATGGGCAAATTTAAGTTTAAAAAAGATGCAATAATCTTTTAGAGAATGCAACCAAATCGGAAAGTATGCCGTCTCAAAACCGACAAATTCCCTCTATATTGATTAGACAAGATTTTTTACGTTATTTTACAAATCGTCTTAAAATCGAGGGAGAACATATAATAGAAGATATGGCAAAGTTTTCTTTAGGCAGGATCACGCATCCATTGAGGATGTTTTTTTTATCTCTAATTGTTACTGCATTTACTGTTGAGAGTGTAGTTGCTCAATCTGATGGTTGGGCGGCAGGTGAGATCGTTTTGGAATATGTGAGCGGAGATTGTGATCCGGCACAGCATAAACCGGGAAATCCCAGTGGCAAACCACTTTACAATGTTATCTTGAAATTCTATAGAGATGATTATGGCATCACTGCACCTCCTTTTAACGGGACCTATGATGTAATGGTATATTCCCCTGATAATGGAATTTCTTTTGCAAATGCAGTTGCCCATCCTGTTAGTTTAGTTGCAGGTTCAAGAAGAAGTGTTGTACAATATTGTTTAAATGGAAATCCGGTTGCAACCGAAGGTGCATTTTATAAATCTACTAGCCCAATTGAACTATGGCCTACCGGTGAATGGTATTTCTATTTTGTTGGACAATACGATGGTCAATATAGATCCCCAGAAGACAGGAATATCGACCTTGGCCAGAAATTCTATATTGAAACGAGGTTTGATCTGGATTGCGGATTCATTAGCGGTCAGATCTATGACGAAAACCTGAATCAATACATTCCCGCAACTAAATTTAATCCTGCTCCACGTTTGGCGCCAACAGATTATGTATTTGAAGACCCTGTTGCATCATTTTGTGTCGGACAAGAATATGAATATAACTTAAAGGCGATAACGGCCTCTACCTTACCAAATCTAACTCCGGCAGAACCAATTACTAAGTTAGAAATTGAATTTGCCCCTATTTGGAAAGGAAAGAACGAATTGATCAGCTATATAACAAGTGAAGGATTCTCAATTGCCAACCCATTCCCAACTGAACGAGGCATTGATAGGTCCGATCTCAGAAGCAGAGGCATCATTCGCTTTACACCTCTCGAAGAATTTGCAGGTCCTGTCCCGTTCAATATCAAGAACTTTATTGAAAGATGGTGGATCGATCCGGATGACATCAATCAGCAATTAGTGAAAGCCGATCGACTATCAATTATTACTCAAAGAGAATACAGATTTATTTTTGACGACAATTGCAATTCCAGATTGCCAAGATTTATTGGTGGTGTTTGGGAAGACACTACCGGATTGGGAAATATCGGTTTTGTGCATACATACAATGGAGCACAAGATGCTTATGAATTCAATTGTGCAACTAGAGAATTTGTATTTAGACTAACTGAACCTGTGCTTATTGAATCACTTGGACTGATTGGTGTTCCGCCAATAGAGCAAGATCAAGGATTTAGGTTTGGTAGCTTGGGAATAGATACCAATACTTCCGGACCAGGTCCATTCTTAGATGATATCCCAGTTGAAAGCGTAGTTGCGCTAGATACTGTGAACATTGATGAAACAAGAACTATTAGAGTAACATTGAGTGAAGGTGCAGGTCCGGGAAAATATTACCTTTATATGAAGAAGGGTGATGACTTGAACACCTTGGTCAATAGATGTGAAAGTACCATTCCTGAATACGATACACTTTCTATCATTTATGTCAATGGGAACTTTGTTTACGAGCATCATGTTGATGAATACAAATATTGTTTCCCAACAGGAAGACCACCAATTGCCATTATAGACAGAGAAACAACTCGACCATGGCTTACTGGTTGGCATTATTTCGGAGGAACAAGATTCCAACCTCCCGGAAGTGGTGCAGCTAACTTACCTGTAAACAGGGCAGACGATACCACGTTCTACGACACTACTTATCTAGGGCCTAGATCTTTTATTGTAGATCATCCTGATGACGATAGTTGGGTGAATTCTAAAATATTTATTGGAGCCGGCTGGTGGAGAGTTGGCTATGGAATTGATTATAGTACGTACGACCCAACAAATGGAAACCTTATTGAAAGAAGGATCTGTTATGATGAAGATGAATTCTATGTGGACACAGTTTCAGTTGAAGCTTTCAGTATTCCTGATTATGACCTTTGTCCAAAAGAAGACCTCCCTGTGATAGACCTTAGTGGATATAAGTCTGATATCATTAGTAGGTCCTTTGATTGGGGTAAATGGGATGGTTCTTCTTACAAGAAGTTCTTCAGTATTAATACTGACCCTTCATTCCCTCCTCCAAGAAATAGACCTGACTCAACCGGAAAAGCATATGAAGTAGTTTCAACTACCCCATACATCTTTGATACACAAGGACCATTTTCAGGTGTAGGTGACACTAACTTCTTTAGAGCTAAGTTCAATATGAGAGGTAAATATCAACCCAATAAGATCTGCCCTGTACAAATTGAATTCAAGGTCTTGAAACAATTGGTTGATGTAGCCCTGAATGAACCAAATGACAGTGTGATCTGTGAAGGAGAGCAATATAGATTGTGGAATATAGAATCCAGTAACTACTATATACCGGAACAGTATTCATTCCAATGGTATTTGGACAATGTAGCACTTCCAAACGATACAACAGATACTCTGACCATTACTGAGTCGGGAATGTATAAGCTAGTGGTAACAAAGACCACAGATGGCTCAGTTTGCGACAATGCTGATTCTGTTTATGTGAGGATCTCTCCCTATTTAGGAGCTGTGAGCCCCTCATGTACGAAGATCACATTTGATAATGGTCAAATTGAACAAACCTTCTCATGGAACCCGATTCCCAATGCTGCAGATTATGAAGTTAGAACCGTTCTTTCTCCTGAATATGCCAGCGGAACCGATGAAGTCATCTATGGTCCATGGGTAAGATCAAATGGGCTTTATGGAATTAATCATAATAATGCAGGAGCTCGTGTTGGACTTGAGGTTAGAGCTGTGAATGGTGGTGTTGATGAAAATGCCGATTGTAGATTTGGAGACACTACTTATGCTGAACCTTGTGATGCTATTGTAAAACCTACCAATGTCTTTACACCCAATGGCGATGGTATTAATGATTATTTGAAATTCGACCTAGTTGAGATCTATCCAAATTCAAGCCTTATGATTTTCAATAGATGGGGTAAGAAGATCTATGAAAGTAGCGATTACTTCAATGATTGGGATGGAGAGAATTTTAAAGAAGGAACCTATTTCTATGTGTTGGATGTTAATGATCCAAGACAAGGAATCCTCAAAGGTACATTTACCATCATACGGGATTAGCATAATATAATTTATTTAAAAAGAAAGCCCCTTCTAATAGGGGCTTCTTTATATTTGCACCTCAATTATTCGAAGATCAAGATGCAGGTTAATAAGGTCTTAAAAGAAACCAAAGAAACATTATTTTCATTTGAGCTTTTACCTCCCTTAAAAGGCAAAAGCATACAGTCTATCTATGATGGCATTGATCCTCTAGTTGAGTTCAATCCAGCATTTATCAATGTCACCTACCATAGAGAGGAATTTATCTATAAAAAAAGGGAGAAAGGATATCTTGAAAAGATCGCTATCAAAAAAAGACCCGGAACTGTTGGTATCTGCGCAGCCATCAAGAACCGTTACGATATTGATACCGTTCCTCATTTGATCTGTGGTGGTTTCAATAAAGAAGAGACAGAAAATGCCCTGATCGACCTCCACTTCTTGGGGATCAACAACGTTCTAGCCTTAAGAGGTGACCCCATTAAAACTGAAACACAGTTCGTTCCTGAAGAAGGTGGACATCAATATGCAGTTGACCTTGTTAAGCAAATTGTTGAGCTAAACAATGGGATCTATATGGATGAAAATATCCAGAATGCAACTCCAACGAATTTTTCCATCGGAGTAGCAGGCTATCCTGAAAAGCATTTTGAATCTCCCAATATGCAAGCTGATATCAAAAGGCTGAAGCAAAAGATCGATGCAGGAGCAGGTTATATCGTGACACAATTGTTCTTCGATAATCAAAAGTATTTTGATTTTGTAAAGGCTTGTCGCGATGCCGGAATTGACGTGCCAATTGTTCCCGGTATCAAGCCAATTGAATCTTTAAGACATATCACCTTCCTTCCTAAGTTCTTCAATATTGATTTACCAGAAGCACTGACCAATGAGTTGGATAAATGTGATTCAAATCAAGATGCCAAGCAAGTTGGAATGGAATGGGCTATTGCTCAATCTAAAGAATTGAAAGAAAATGGCGTGCCTTGTATCCATTACTACACAATGGGAAGGTCTTCCTCTGTTAAGCAGATCGCTTCACAGGTTTTCTAAGCTTGATTGGAAAGCATCCTTTGAACATACTTTCCAATTATATCAAATTCAATATTGACCTTATCTCCTGTTTTTAGGTGTTTAAAATTGGTATGTTCATAGGTATACGGAATAATGGCAACACTGAAGCTTTTATCTTGAACATCAAAGGCAGTTAGACTAACTCCATTTAAACAAACCGAGCCCTTTTCTACTATCAAGTTGGTCTTTTCCTTTAATTGAAAATGAAATAGCCAACTCCCATCATTTTCTTGAATACTCGCAACCTTGGCAAAAGTGTCTACATGACCTTGAACCATATGACCATCCAATCGGTCATTCAACTTCATGCATCTTTCAATATTGATGGAATCCCCGCTTTGTAGGGAAGAAAGATTGGTCTTTTTCAATGTTTCCTCCACTGCCACTACATCATAACTGTCTGGCCTCAGATCATCAACGGTAAGGCATACACCATTATGAGCAATGCTCTGATCTATCTGCAATTCCGGACAGAGGGTTGAAGAGATGCGTATCCTAATATTAGACCCCTCTTTGGTGATAGTTGAAACTCTTTCAACCTTTTCAATTATTCCCGTAAACATTGTCTATTTAAAATTTTGAGCTTTCTTACTATTGATCACACTAATGGTACCTTTTAATAGCTTTTCTTCAGGGCCATCTAGTGTCAATACCCATATTCTGCAGATATAAAAATAGATTCCATCACTCACTAGCTCGTCACTATCAGCATTCAATCCATTCCAGTTGATATCAGGTTCATTCGTTCTAAAGATCATTTGATCCCATCTGTTGTATACCTGAAAATCAACTGAATCAACATATCTGTAATCAGGTTTTGGTACGAAAAGATCATTGATCCCATCTCCATTTGGGGTAAATACGTTAGGCAATTCATAGATCGGACAATACTCAATGCATTCCTTAGAACTGAATCGACTCTCATTTCCCACAGAATCAATGGCTGCAACATAATAACATCCGGAAATGGACCCATTCATTCGATACGAATTTGTATTTGGATCATTGATCTGCTCGATCATCTCGAACTCGCTTTCAATGAAGGGACTTCTATAGATCCTAAATCCAACAAGATCTGAATCGCAAACTGTATTAGGACTTGCCCAGCTGATAGTCATCTCTTTGAACTCACAGTCACCTTGAATTGAAAAATTTGGAGGACAAGGAGGTATATTATCTAAAGGTACGCTACAACTTATTTGAGAAAGATTAACCAATGGGCTATCAACTGAATTACTTTCATAAGCTCCATAGGTTTTCACATAATAACAATACTCCTCAAGGTTTACCAGATTCTTGTCCACATAATAGTTAGAGTCTATGGTAGTAAGGGAATCAAATTGTGCTGAGAATGGTTTCTTCCTAAAAATTGTATACTGACTATTAATCCAAGGTATATCTTCTAACCAATTGAGAGTAACCTGATTGTCACTTGGTGTTAGACTCAAAAAAACAGAGGATGCCCAAGGAGATTTGCCGGCGAAAGTTCTTCCATTTCCCAAGCTTATCAATACTACTCTCACCTCAATGGCAGAAGAGAATGTATTAACATTGCTTAAGGTGTAAGAAGTATCAGACAGTGAGTTGGTGGAATCGATTACTTCCACTCTACCTTGGCGTCTTCTTTCCAACACATATCTATATGGTGGTGGAAACATCGTTTGATCAATAGTATCGGGAGGCGACCATGACAAGAGTGCCTGACCATTTTGTAGATCTGTTTGAGAGATCGACACCTTAGTCATTATTGGAATGATCTTATCTATTTCCGCGCATACCTCATTTGAAACATAACTTTCATCCCCATCATCGAAATACTTGGTGATCAGGTAGCAATATTTTCGTTCCGGCACCAATCCATCACCTTTATTATCATCCAAATAATTGGTTAATGATACAGTAGGAATAGTTTCTATCAACTCATATCCAATCCCCTCCGGAACTCCGGGAATGCAATTTGAAGATTGATATCCGGATGAATCGATCCTACGATAGATCTTAAATCCTGAAGCGTTCGGACAAGCAATATTGTCCCAGTTCAACTGTATTCCTGTTCCTGATTTTTGAGCAGTGGCATTTTCAGGACCTGGTGCGATCACTCTTATTACTACCGACTTGAAAGTAGTAAGGTTTGTGCTGGCATTTCTATGGTCTATTGCATTGTCCTCTCCTTTAATACTTAGGTCGTAAAGCTTTTTTCTGGCATTTCCGCAGTTGGTATTCCAAATAAATGTTGCTGAAGAAGGATTTCCTACAACCGTTTGACTAAAATTTGCCGGATTGCTAGATACAACCAATGGCTCTCCGGTGGCTGATAATCGCACATCATCAGATGGATCGGGGTCAGAAGCGGTAACCGTAAAGCTGAGTTGTCTACCGGCCTCTACACAATACTGACTATTCGCAGAAATCACAGGGGCATTATTATTACATCCCGGATAGACTTGGATCTGAAGGTCTCTAAGCACACTGCCAATTAGCACATTGTTCCTATATTCTTTGATACGAATACTAACATTGAACAATCCAACAGCAAATGGAACGTTCATGACCAGATCGCCGCTTCTAGCATCAACATAAATTGGGTTGCTTGAAGGTGGATATTCATAACCTGGTGCAATGATTCCCCTATCGGCATAACTTGGAGCCAGTTCATAAGCCAATGAGTCGCCGTCCGGATCTACAGCCCCCGGATTATGAATAAATATTTGTCCGGCACAAGCATTATCTATCGGGTCATTTAGAAGTACTGGAGAGTTGTTCTTTAAACTACCCAAGGGGCTGATCCTCAGAAGACATTCAATATAAAAAGGAACACCGGAGGGATTCGTGATATTATCTACATCCCCGCTCCTGTTTGGATCTGTAACACTAATCGTATAATTGCCCGGACCGGGATAGGTGTGTCTAACAATCCAGCTTCTTTTCTGAATATTGTCAGTTAGTTTCGGATAAACGATGGTTTGAGTGATCGAGTCTCGATCCGTATTATCGCCCCAATCAATTACGATTTCCTTTCGCTGAAAAGCAGGACTTGTTGGGTCTGAGAAAATATTAACAGTGATCTGATAGGTAGTACCAGATATATGAGAGTAAACGATCTCCCCCGCTCTGTTGTGAGTGGCATAAGTAGCCACAGAAGCCAGTAATAATAATATGAGGGGTATTAATCGTTTCATTGCTCATTATAGATGTTAATAATCAATGAGTTGTTGCTCCATCATCTGAGGTAATTCTCTATCCTCATACTCTTGCGTTCTCAGCTGAGGAGTGAAACCCGCTTCTCTTATCGCCTCTTGAATCCCTTCTGATGTAAATCTATGAGGAGCTCCGGCAACAGAAACTACATTCTCTTCGATCATGATCGAACCCATATCGTTAGCGCCAGAATGTAAACAGATCTGAGCAGTTTCCTTTCCAACGGTTAGCCAGCTTGCCTGAATGTTTTCTACATTAGGTAACATGATCCTAGAAAGGGCGATCATTCTAATGTACTCGTCAGAGCTAACATTGTTCTTGATCCCTTTTAGTCTGTTCAATAAAGTTCCATCGTCTTGAAAAGGCCAAGGAATAAAAGCTAAAAATCCATTGGCATCCTTTGGCTTGTCTACTTGAACTTCCCTCAGTCTGACCAAATGCTCAAACCTTTCATCCAAGGTTTCAATATGGCCAAACATCATAGTAGCTGAAGTAGTCAAATACAATTGATGAGCTGCTCTCATTACTTCCAGCCATTCATCCCCTGTGCACTTCCCTTTGGAGATTAACCTTCTAACCCTATCATTCAAGATCTCTGCTCCGGCTCCCGGTAAAGAATCTAATCCGGCACTTTTCAGTTCGCTAAGCACCTCAGTATGGCTCAATCCTTCAATTTTGGAAATATGTGCAATCTCAGGCGGACCAAGGGCGTGAAGTTTAAGGTTTGGATAAAGAGATTTCAATTCACGAAACAGATCAGAATAGAATTTTAATCCCAACTCCGGATGATGGCCACCTTGCAATAGCAATTGTTCACCTCCATATCTCATCATTTCATCGATCTTCTGCTTATACTGTTCAATAGATGTAATGTAACTTTCAGGGTGACCGGGAACTCTAAAGAAATTGCAGAATTTGCAATTAGCTATACAAACATTGGTAGTATTTGCATTTCTATCGATGATCCATGTAACTTTTTCGTTGCCTTTCTTTCTCTTTTTCAGCTCATTGGCCGTTAAAGCCAATTCAGAGGTGGAAGCATTCAAGAACAAGTATTTACCTTCCTCCTGCGTGAGAAAGTCCTCTGCCAATGCCCTTTCTAAGAGTTCGTGAATATTCAATGGTATGACTATTTAAATGATAACTAATCCAAAGCTTTTAAATTGTGTTAGCTTTGTGAAAATCAAAGTTAACCAATTAAGCAATTCATCAGAATTAACAAGCATTCTATAAGCTTGTTTAGATAGAAAGATCAATTTATGAGTCCAAAGAAGAATGCAAAGAAGATCATTGGAATTAGTGTTGGGGATATCAATGGGATCGGATATGAGATCATTTTGAAAACATTGGAAGACAATAGGATCAATGATCTAGCTCAAATAGTGATCTATGGATCAAGGCAAACTGCCGAATTCTATATGAAGAAATTAGGCTTAGAGCAGCTGAAGCTGAGCTATGTAAAAAATGTTGAAGAATTAAAAGGCAGTAAGGCTCATTTAGTAGAAGTTTGGAAAGACAAGTTTGAGGTAAATCCGGGCTCTGTTGAAAAGAGATCGGGAGAGCTGGCCTTCTTATCACTGAAAGCTGCAGTCAATGACTTAAAAGAGGGCAAGCTTGATGCATTGGTTACGGCTCCGATCAACAAGAAGAACATTCAATCGGAAGAATTCGAATTTCCCGGCCATACTGAATACCTTCAAGCAGAAGATGAAGCGGAAGATTCAATC
This sequence comes from Bacteroidia bacterium, assembly GCA_030429925.1. GTDB lineage: Bacteria > Bacteroidota > Bacteroidia > Flavobacteriales_E > Vicingaceae > UBA1494. The sequence continues at coordinate 9,438 of JAUIGQ010000087.1, forward strand.
ATGCTGATGATCAGTCCAAGAGCAAAGATCGGATTGGTAAGTGGTCATATTCCATTAAAAGATGTTAGTGCTTTCATTGATTCAGACAAGATCCTCAGGAAATTAACTTTGTTGAACAAAAGTCTGAAAGAAGATTTCAGCATCAGAAAACCCAAGATCGCTGTTTTGGGCTTGAACCCGCATTCAGGTGATGACGGATTGTTGGGTGATGAAGAAGAAAAAATGATCAAACCTGCAATTCAACAAGCAAAGAGCATTGACATTCTAGCTTTTGGACCATTCCCTGCAGATGGATTCTTCGGCTCATCTTCATTCACAAACTACGATGCAATACTTGCCATGTACCATGATCAGGGGCTAATTCCTGCAAAATCTCTTTCCTTTGGAGAGGGAACGAATTTTACCGCCGGCTTGAGTTTCATAAGAACCTCTCCAGACCATGGAACAGCCTACGAGATCGCAGGGCAAGGAATAGCGAATGAAAGTTCATTTAGAAACTCCATTTACGCAGCCATAGAAATTGCCTCAAATAGGCAGTTGAACAAAGAGCTTGTAGAAGATCAGTTTTCCCCATCAAAAAAGGGTAAAAGCTAAAATTTTATCAT
>JAUIGQ010000088.1 GCA_030429925.1 Bacteroidia bacterium
GTCGCTGGTGCTTCCATCTTTTGTGACTCCACAACCAATATTCCGGCTTTTTGCGGATCACCTCTTCCAATAATTTGGTGTGCATTTCAGTAATGTAGCCGTACTCTGTCTCTTCTGCATTTTCGCAAATAAGCTGAATGTCTACTTCGTAGTACCCTCTTTTTACTTTATAAATGTTTCCGAAAACAACCGCAGCTTTGAACTCTTTGGCAAATTTTTCAGAACCAAATTGAACACCTGTCTCTTGGTTTAGAAAATTGGTCCAGTAGGCTCTCTGACTCTTCCTCGGCGATTGATCCGCACCGAAGATCACCATATACTGCTGGTTCATTATATCGTCCAACCTACTTCTGATCTCTTTGATGGATAGTAATTGAAGTCCATATCTCCCTCTGGTTTCCAGGAACTTCTTATTGAAGAATTCATTGGCCATGGGTGTATAAAGAGCTAAGGGTGTGCATTTGGAAGACTTACTGATAGTTAGGGCAAACAGCTCCCAGTTTCCATAATGACCCCCGGCCATCACCACATGCTGACCCTTTTCCTTGAATTGATCGATCAATTCTATATTCCTGAACTTCATTCTCCTTTGCACCTCTTCTTCAGAGATTGAGAATCCTTTGATCGCCTCTACTATCAGGTCGCACAAGTGCAAGAAAAAAGCATCCATGATCCTTTTGATCTCCTTGTCAGACTTCTCCGGAAATGACCTGCGGAGATTCCCTTCAACTACTGCTTTTCTATAACCGATCAGTTTATAAACTATCAAATAGACCAGATAAGAGATCCCGTGAAGGATACTCATTGGCAATAGAGATAGTGGCTTGATCAAGAGATAATATAAAAGGGCTCCTCCCATTCAATTGCTGTTTACTTTTGCAATAGTGAAGAAAATTAAGGAAATATCCTCTCCTGATCATGAGCACTTATCAAGACTCAGTGTTGAATTGAGCAGAACTTTTGATCAGGCCATCCTTCTGAATTCCAATTCTTACGAAGATAGGTATGGGAAATATGAACTTCTGTCGGCATTTGGAGTACAAAGGAAGATAGAGGTGAACTCCGGATCATTCGCAGCTCTTGAAGCATTTAGAAAGGAAACAAAGGGCTGGTGCTTCGGACATCTTTCCTATGAGCTGAAAGATGAGTTGGAAGAATTGATTTCCTCTCATGAAAAGAGATTTGGATTTCCCGCCCTTTCGTTCTTTGAACCCAAACATTTACTGGTTTGGAAGAGAGGAGAAGCTCATGCTGCTTGGTACAGTTGGGAGGAAGAGGAATTAGAGAGCAAACTGAATGAGCTAATTCTGCCAAAAGAAAAGAGTTTCAGTTTTCCGGCATTTGAAGCTTCCTTAAGCAGAGAGGAATACCTGCAAAGGGTAAATGCTTTGAAGGATGAGATCAAATACGGCAATATTTACGAAGTGAATTTTTGTCAGAACTTCTCATCGCACTCTTCACTTGATCCATATGCAGCTTACCGCTACTTGAACCAAAGATCCAGCATGCCCTTCTCGGCCTTTTACAAGCTGAAGGAGAACTATTTAATTTGCGCATCTCCCGAAAGATTCATGGCCAAAAGAGGAGAACAATTGATCTGTCAGCCCATCAAGGGTACAGCAAGAAGAGCAATTGAGCCTGCTGAGGATGAGGCCATCAAAATAGCACTTAAAAACGATCTGAAAGAGCAAACAGAGAATGTGATGATCGTTGATCTGATGAGAAATGATCTATCGAGAACAGCCTCGAGAAATAGTGTTAAGGTAGAGGAGTTGTTCGGAGTGTATACCTTTCCCCAAGTCCATCAGTTGATCTCTACCGTTAGCTCAAAGCTGTCTGAACAATATTCGGCAATTGATGCCATTAGATATGCTTTCCCAATGGGTTCCATGACAGGAGCTCCCAAGATAAAGGCAATGGAATTGATTGAAAAATGGGAGGATACAAGAAGAGAATTGTATTCCGGCTCTGTAGGTTATTTTGATCCGGATGGGGATTTTGACCTGAATGTTGTGATCCGTTCTTTGCTCTATTCTGCTGAGAAACAACTGCTGTCTTTGACCGTAGGAGGTGCCATTACAGACCTGGCCAAAGCGGAAAATGAATATGATGAGTGTCTCTTAAAAGCAAAAGCTATCTTTGATAGCAAAGAAGCACATCTGAATGAAAGCTAAGATTCACAAAGTATTTAAAGACCTTAAAAAGGAGATCAATGGAAAAGTGCTTCTTGCAGTTAGTGGAGGAGTAGACTCCATGACCTTGTGGTACCTCTTCCGAAAGTTTGAAATTCCTCATGCTGTGGCTCATGTGAATTACGGTTTGAGAGGTCATGAAAGTGATGGAGATCAGAAGTTAGTGGAGGATACAGCCAAGCAATATGGCATTGAGTGCTTTGTAAACAAGGTCAAAAAGAGTGATTTTAAAAAGCAAAAGAAAGGAATTCAAGAGGCGGCAAGAGATCTCAGATACGATTGGTTTGAGGTATTGTTAAAAGAGCATAAGTTGGACTGCCTGTGCACTGCTCATCAGTTAGACGACAGTGTTGAGACCTTCCTGATGAATTTAAATAGGGGTGCAGGTTTGAAAGGATTGGGTGGAATCAGATCATCAGAATCACTCCTTCGGCCATTGCTGCCTTTTTCCAGAGCAGAGATATCAAAATATGCCCTCAAGAGAAACATCGATTTCAGAGAAGATAGCAGCAATGCCAAAGAAGACTATCTGAGGAATTGGTTCAGAAAGAAGATCTTGAAGAAGTGGAAGAAAAAAGATCCCGCCTTTTTGAATAATGCAGGGAAGAGTATAGAGAATCTTCAAAATGCTCAAGCCATTTTGGATCACTTTATTCAAAAGGAAATAGAAAATTTAAGTCTATCAGATCAACTTCCCATTAAGATCCCCGTTAGTCAGGAAGAGAATTCCGAAGTGAAAAAGGAAGTTCTTTTTCAAATTGCTAAGGAGTATGGATTTAATAGAGATCAAGTAGCAGATCTCTATGAGGCATATAAGAATAATAGGGTAGGGGCGCATGTTTTTTCATCTACTCACTGGATGATCATTGATAGGGGGTACTTCATTATTGACTTAAGTGCATCAGATCTGGATATTGGAACACTGATCATTCCCCAGGATGGAATTGAAATAGAGGAGCCCTTTAAACTAGCTCTGGATTTTATTGATCGCTCCCAAGTTTTGATCGGACAAGAAAGAGCAGAGTATTTAGATGCCAATAAGCTGAATTTTCCTTTGGAATTGAGAAAATGGCATGAAGGAGATCGTATGCAACCATTGGGCATGAAAGGAAAGAAGAAAGTGTCAGACATCTTGATCGATGCTAAAACCTCTTTGATGGATAAGGAAAATGTCTTTGTGCTTAGATCAAAGGACGAGATCATTTGTTTGTTGGGATATAGGATCTCGGAAAAGTATAAATTAGAAGAAGAGAGTCGAGAAGTTTTGAGAATCAGATGGTAAAATTGGAAGGTAAGAAAGGTCGACAAGCAGAAAGGCTTTACCTGATCCTGGCAGCATTGTTCATTGCCTCCTTGGTCAGTGGTAATTTGATCTTTCAGAAGTTCTTCTATTGGAACTTTTTTGATCTGCATACTTTCGAACTCTCTGTAGGCATCTTGCCTTACCCTTTGACCTTTCTGATCACCGACTTGATCGCTGAGATCTATGGTAAGAAAAGAGCTGATCAGGTGGTGATCGCCGGATTGGGTGCAACGGCTTTTGTGCTTTTGATCCTGAGCCTGGCCAATGCAGTTCCGGCAACGGAATGGTCGCCGGTGAACGATGAAATGTTCCAAGATGTTTTTGGTCTCACTGCCGTGGCAGTTACCTCCTCCATGATCGCATATTTATTGGCACAATTAGTTGATATCAGACTCTATCATTTCTGGAAAAGAGTAACTGATGGAAGGCATTTGTGGTTGAGGAACAATGCCTCTACCATGACCTCTCAGTTGGTAGATACCGCCTCAGTACTTACTTTGCTCTGCACTTTTGGCGCAATTGACTGGGAGTTGTTCTGGCCACTTCTCTGGAGTGGTTTCCTCTTCAAGGTCTTGGTGGCAGCAGTTGATACGCCCTTCTTATACTTTTTCGTCTACATCATCAAGAAGCATTTTGGATTGGGAAGGAATGAGGAGATAAGAAGTACTTAGAGTATTTAGAATACTTGGAGTACTTGGAGTTTGGTTAGGAGGGTTGCAGAGGTTGCAAAGGGTTCGAGCTTATTAAGTGGTTTGAATTATGACTCAAGCTTCTAGTTTTTTCTTTATAGTTTTTCAACTCATCTTTCTAATCTACCCTCTGTGGGTCTGAACCTCTCTACTCTGAATTTCTTTGCTCCTTTGTTTATTTTCTTATTTGATTATTTGAATCATACTCCCAACTTATGATAAAACTCCTTTTAACCACAAAGATCACAGAGGTCCCACAACGGTCACAACGTTGCCTGCCCTATTGCCATTGCAATTGGGGTGAACTTCTTGCTTTCGCGTAGCTTCGGCGAAGCAAGGTGTGCATACATTGTGTGCTCTGTGGTAAAAAAAGAATATTCAGGGGAAGAAGAAGTGCGCTAGAATATTCGTTTTCTTATCAATTTCATTTTTAGTGCATTTTAGGCACCCCCAACTCCTAACTTATCTTAATTCTGCTCTTAACTTTATCCTAATTTGTAATTTCGCAAGATGCAAAAGATAAATCGAAGAATATTCAAGTTGATATCAGTCCTTTACATTGGCCTGATCGCTTTAGGAAATCTATCAGCTCAGATATACAATCCGGTAGAGTGGAGCACAGAAGTAAAGGATGCGGGAAATGGAGAGTATGAGCTCTTGATCCATGCTACCATTGAAAAAGAGTGGCATTTATATTCTCAGATCCTCCCTTCGGATGATGGTCCTATCGCTACCGAGTTCACTTTTCCGGAAAGTGATGACTACAGCTTGATAGGAAAAGTAGAAGAACCAAAAGCAAAGACAGAATACGATCCTAACTTCGATATGAAGCTCAATTACTTTGAGGAGGAGGTGACCTTTATTCAGAAGATCAAGGCAAACTCTATTGAAGGATTTGATATTACAGCAGAAGTGTATTTCATGGTTTGTGATGCCGAAAAATGCCTTCCACCGGAGTATGTTGATCTTGAGTTCAGTATAAAAGGTTCAGCATCCGCAGCTAGCTCTGATGAAGGAGATGTTGAAGAAGTGAGTGAGGAGAATGGAGAAGCTGAGACTAATGCTGAGGTAAAGATCGGTGGAGATGTTGAAGAGTGGGTAGATCCAGTTAGCTGGGAGTACTTCTCAAAGAAAGTTGATGAAAATACCTATGAGCTTCATTTTCAATCTAAGATCATAGACGGATGGCATTTGTATAGTCAATTCTTGCCTTCCGATGAGGGTCCAATAGCAACTGCCTTTTATTATAATGATGAGGTTGAGTTGCTTGGCAAAACAGAAGAGGTAAGTGAAATGATCACCACCTTCGATAAGGTGTTTGAAATGGAGTTGAGCTATTTTGAAGAGGAAGCCAATTTTGTTCAAACCATCAAGACTTCTAATGAGAAGATCAGAATGGAATACGAATTCATGGCTTGCAATGATAGAATGTGCACTGCACCGATCGTTATTGAATTGGAATTTGATCTGATCAACGGCACTGCTACCAATGTGCTTGATCTTGAAAATGACTATGCAAAGGTAGATGAATCCATCATTCCTTACTTGCCTAATGTAAATCTTGAAGAACCGGTTGGTGAATGTGGAGAAACAACTGAATCTTCTAACTTATGGACGGTGTTTATCTTGGGATTCTTGGGCGGATTGATCGCTCTTCTGACTCCCTGTGTTTTTCCAATGATCCCATTGACAGTAAGCTTTTTCACCAAGGGTGATGGAGGAGGAAGCGGTGTTGGAAAGGCCGTATTGTATGGCTTTTTCATCTTCTTGATCTATGCTGTATTGAGTATTCCTTTTCATTTCAACACAGACCCGGAAGTATTGAATGAAGTAGCAACCTCAGTTTGGTTGAACATCATCTTCTTTATAGTCTTTGTGGTCTTTGCCATTTCATTCTTCGGGTATTTTGAGATCACATTGCCAAGCTCCTTGACCAATAAAGCTGATTCAGCATCACAAGTTGGAGGAGTACTTGGGATCTTTTTCATGGCCTTAACTCTTGCGCTGGTTTCCTTCTCTTGCACGGGTCCAATACTCGGTACTGTTTTGGGTAATGCTTTAAAGAACGGTCCATGGCCTATTACAGCTGCTATGAGTGGCTTTGGAATTGCTTTGGGATTGCCTTTTGCCCTATTTGCTGCCTTCCCATCTGTCATGAACAAACTACCTAAATCAGGAGGTTGGTTGAACTCAGTGAAAGTGGTATTGGGATTCATAGAATTGGCCTTGGCAGTGAAGTTCTTATCCAATGCCGATCTTGTGGAACAATGGGGACTCTTAAAGAGAGAGACCTTCTTCTTGATCTGGACTTTGATAGGAGCAGCTATGTTATTATATCTGATTGGAGTGATCAGGTTTCCACATGATTCTCCGAAAGTAAAACCTACTTTGTTTAGAAGCTTTTTTACATCATTGACCTTGGTCTTTACTATCTATTTAGCACCGGGAGTCTTAAAGAACCCACCTTGGGCACACCCGATCTTGAGTGGGTTTCCACCTCCTACATTCTATAGCTGGTATGAAAAGGAAACTTTTCATGCAGAGTTCACCGACTTTGATGAAGCCATGGCTGAAGCAGCTGAATTAGGTAAACCGGTATTGATCGATTTTACCGGTTGGGCTTGTGTGAATTGTCGTAAAATGGAAGAATCCGTTTGGACGGTTGAGGCCATCAAAGCAAGGCTAAGAGAGGACTTCGTATTGGTCTCCCTTTACGTTGATGATAAGGTCAAATTGCCTGAAGATCAGCAAGGGGTTTTTGAATACCAAGTTGGTGGTAAAACCAAGAAAAAGAAGATCAAGACCATTGGTAATAAATGGGCTACCTTCCAAACTCAGGTGTTCAATAATAACTCACAACCTTATTATGTAATGCTGAGTCCGGATGGCCATTTATTGAGCAATCCGGTTGGTTATACACCTGATATCGAGGAGTATGCAGAGTTCTTAGACTGTGGAGTAAAGGCCTTTCGATCTATGTCTGGAACGGCTGAGAACTAGAGATTGAAATTAGGCTCAGGGGCTCTTTTATAAGCTTTTTTCTTTTCCTTTACTGCACTGACGAACAACACATTGATCAATTCATCATCCTTGGTGATCATAGTTTCAGACATTCCATTGATGATCTTGATCGGGTCGTCGTCTTTGTAAGCTCTGACAAACTTTTCAAATGACCCATCTACAAAGGTCAAGTTGATACTGTTCTTCAATACCAATCCGTTCTTTACCGTAACCTTTCCTAAAAAGCAATCTTCAAAGCTTCCTTTTCTCACTGTAACCACAACATCTTTGTGCTCGCCATCCGGAACTGAATTTGCTCCTCTAACTTCAAAGACTTTTACATATTTTTCATGGCAGCCTTCTGTTTGTGCAAACGACAAGGCACTCAGGAGGGTAGCGAATAGGAATAAACTCAGCTTTTTCATAGTTTCATTTTTGCTTTGAGGCGAAAATAAAGATTGCTGAGAGTGGGGGAGTTCAAAAGCTTGCTTTATTTTTGACAATCAATTGTAAATAAGATTCTATGCAGTCAGATCACATTAGAAAGAATTTTGAAGAGGCCGTGTCGGTGTTAAATAGCTTCATTTCAAATGAAGACAACTTCAAAAAGATAGAGGAAGCTGCTCAATTAATGAGCAATAGCTTAAGATCTGAGGGGAAGGTTATATCTTGTGGTAATGGAGGTTCCATGTGCGATGCCATGCATTTTGCTGAAGAGTTGAGCGGCAGGTTCAGAGATGATCGTAAGGCCTTAGCTGCACTATCTATTTCAGACCCTTCTCATATTTCTTGTGTAGGAAATGATTACGGCTTTGCTCATATCTTCTCTCGCTATATTGAAGCAGTTGGCAGAAAGGGAGATGTTCTCTTGGCGATAAGTACTTCGGGCAATTCTGAAAATGTGATCAATGCTATTAGAGCTGCCAAAGAGAAAGGCATGAAGGTGGTTGGACTCACGGGAAAGTCCGGAGGAAAGATGGCGGAGTTATGTGATGTGGAGATCAGAGCTCCACATAGTGAATATGCAGATAGAGCTCAGGAGATCCATATCAAAGTGATCCATTCACTGATTCAAAGCATTGAATTAGCTCTTGCATAGCCTAGCGGATCTGTCCGCCGGGATTCACAAAGTTCAATTGATATTCATAAAAGCATCTTACAGCTTTTCCCTCTTTCATGGCAGGAGTAAAACGCATTAATTTCACCAATCTCTCCGTTTCCTCATTGCAGCCTCCGGCCAATGGCTCCATCACCTTTACATTACTCACCATTCCGTAAGGCTCAATTACCATTTTAAGGGTGACTCTTCCGGATATTCCCCTTTCCATGGCTATAGAAGGATACTTGAAGTTCAAGCCAACAAATTCATTCACACTTTTGGCATTCTTGATCTCCGGTCCTTTGTCCACTTCGTTCAGTCCATAAGGAGCAATTCTATCAGAAATTGAGAGACTGCTATCAAAGGGCAGATGGTGATATCCTCTTTTTCGAACGAGTTTCATATACTTCTTCCTATTGAATGTGATCTTGAGTTTTTCATATCCCAGTTCATCTTCATTTCTTTCATCATCAGCAACCCATACGATCTTATCAAAGATCCTGGAACCCTCTTTTTGCAGCAAAGGGTGCCCGCTCTTTTCAACCTTTTTGTACTTGATATGTCCCTTGGTGTCGATCAGGAAAGTAATAAAAACATCTCCTTCTATTTCAGCATCCAATAAGCTATCTGGGTAGACCATCTCTTGTTTTACAAATTCTTCCATTTCCTTAATACCTCCATAAGGTTCGGCCGGGAAATAAATGGTTCTAAAGAGGGTAATGTTCTGGGCTGAAAGGCCAAGAGCAGAGATAAGAAGTAGGAAAAGGAGACTATTTTTTTGCTTCATGAAATTGATTATCTTAGATAAAGTTATCATTTCTCAGATACAATGTTGATCAAAACTTTTGGCAGTGCCCTTCAAGGGGTAGATGCTATTACTATAACCGTTGAGGTAAATGTAGGACAAGGAATAAACTTTCATTTGGTGGGATTGCCCGATAGTGCGGTAAAGGAAAGTCACCACAGAATTGAGGCTGCTCTGAAGAACAACGGCTACAAGATCCCGGGAAAGAAAGTAGTGGTGAATATGGCTCCGGCTGATATCCGAAAAGAAGGATCTGCCTATGACCTAACCATTGCTATTGGAATTCTGGCTGCTTCTGAACAGATTCATGCTGAAGAGGTTAGCGATTATCTAATCATGGGGGAGCTTAGTTTAGATGGAGGGCTGAAGAAGATCAAAGGAGCCCTGCCCATGGCCATTCAAGCAAAGAAGGAGGGTTTCAAGGGATTGATATTGCCAGCGAAAAATGCGGCAGAAGCAGCCATTGTAGAAGGGTTGGATGTTTATGGCTTTGAGAACATTGCAGACCTTATTTCTTTCTTTGATAAGAAGCTTGAAGTGGAGCCTCTTCATTTAGAAGCAGCTGCCATCTTCGGGGGAGAGCCGGATCACAATGTTGATTTTTCAGATGTTAAAGGGCAGGAGAACATCAAGAGGGCTTTGGAGATTGCTGCAGCAGGCGGACATAATCTAATTTTAATTGGACCTCCGGGAGCGGGAAAAACCATGCTGGCAAGAAGGCTGCCTACCATTCTTCCACCTTTGAATTTGGAAGAGGCTTTGGAAACAACGAAGATCCATTCTGTTGCTGGCAAGCTGGAAGATGGGGAATCACTGATTCATTCAAGACCTTTTAGATCACCTCATCATACAGTAAGTGATGTAGCTTTGGTAGGTGG
>JAUIGQ010000190.1 GCA_030429925.1 Bacteroidia bacterium
GCTTCTAACTCCTTCTTCTTTCCAATCAATTGCTTCAGTTTGCCCTCAATGGCTACTAAAGTCCCTGAAAAATTTGTCATTCAACTCAGTCTTTAAAACGAGATCTTCTATACAAAGCTAACAAAAATTTAACCGCAGCCAAGTGCTTAAAGAATAAAATAAATTCTTCTCTATTCACTTGCACCTTAGCTACTTTTGGTTCGACATTTGCACCTTTTCTTTGCATGCTCAGATACTTGTTTTCACTCCTCTTCCTTTCTCAATTACAGCTCTATTCTCAGAGTGTGAACAACTATCCTCAAGATTTCAGATCTCCTCTTGACATTCCTCTTTATCTCAGCGGAAATTTTGGCGAACTAAGATCCAATCATTTCCATGCGGGCTTAGATATCAAAACTCAAGGTGTTGAAGGTCAGAAAGTGTATGCCATTGCCGATGGATATGTGAGCAGGATAAAAGTTTCTCCTTACGGTTATGGCAAGGCAATATACATTACCCATTCCAATGGTTACACCTCTGTATACGGTCATTTGAAAAAGTATAGTGATAAGATCGAAAAGACTGTGAAGGGAGAACAATATCAAAGAGAGCGCTTTGACGTCCAACTCTTTCCGCCTCCATTCTCCATCCCTGTCAAGAAGGGAGAGATCATTGCCTACTCCGGAAATAGCGGAGGCTCTGCAGGTCCGCATCTTCACTTTGAGATCAGGGAAACAAAATCTGAGCATCCTTACAATCCCCTTTTCTTTGGCTTCCAGATCGAAGATAACATCCCTCCTCAAGTATATCAGATCGCTATCTACCCCATGAATGAGGATTCCTACATCAATGGATCCAACAGAATGAAGACCTATCAGGCCAGGGGATCAGGTGGGAAATATGTTTTGGAGAGCAACTATCCTATCTTTTTGCAAGGTGAGTTCGGTATTGGGATCATGGCAGTTGATAGAATGAACGGTACCCATAACAAATACGGTTTTCCGAACCTGCAATTGTATTTCGACGAGGAGAAGATCTTTGAACAGCAAATAGATGAGTTCGCCTTTCACGAAGGCAGGTATATCAATTCTCACATCGACTATGACCTCTATGCTCGAAAAAGAAGTCGCTTTCAAAAAAGCTTTGTTGATCCGGGAAATAAACTGCGTATCTACAAGCATCTCAAGAACAATGGAGTGGTTAGTATTAAAGACAACAACAAGCATCAATTCAAATACCATCTCAGTGATCTCAATGGCAATAAGTCGAGCATTGAGTTTACTGTTGAAGGAAAAGAAACTGCCCCTCCGGTGAAGCAAGCTAGTCTAAAAGCGGGAGAGGTGATCTTCATGGACCATGATCGCTCACACACTTTTATTAAAGATGAAGTATTGGTGCGAATTCCTCAAGGACTGCTCTACAACGATATCTATTTTGAATATCGCAAGGAAGCCGCAACAGAAAAGACCATCAGTCCCATCTACTGGCTTCACAATCCATACACACCTTTGCATTCCTATATGAATGTTTCCATTAAGATGGAAGGACTGGACCCTAAGCTAAAGCCATATGCCTTGATCGTCAGCACTACAGATGGTAAGTCGTGGTATGCTGAAGGAGGAAGTTGGCAGGGAAATAATTTAGCGGTGAGGACAAGAAGCTTTGGAGGGTATGCAGTGGCAATTGATAGCACTCCACCAACCATCAGACCTATCAATATTTTCAATGGAGCCAATATGTGGGGAAAATGGTCGATGCAATTCAAGATCAATGATCAATTATCCGGAATAGATCACTACCGTGCAGAGGTAGATGGCAAATGGATCTTGATGGAATACGATGCAAAGAATGATCTGTTGACTCACTATTTTGATGA
>JAUIGQ010000089.1 GCA_030429925.1 Bacteroidia bacterium
AGCTCCTTCCTTTTTAAACACATATTCGATGATCGCCTCTGTTTGATACTCCTTCATATCTTCATCAACTTGCCTCATCAATTCGTTCTGTGCATCACATGTAATTGTGATCGCCTTCCTTAAGAGCTTCATCTCCTCTTCTTGCTTCTGCTGACGCAAGGTGGCCATCATTTTGCCAAGGTGCTTTTCAGCAACAGTTGAAGGCTCTCCCAATTTTTCAGTAAAATGATGATACAATCCATCAAGATACTTGCTACCATCAGTATTCAACCCCTCCATTGCTTCGGGATTTATAAAGTAAACTCTTTCTAGTTGCTCAAAAGCAGGATCGAAATATTTGAAGTCTTCAGTCAGCATGACCTTATCCACCTTCAATTCAGCTTCGGCTCCTTCCAGTCCTAATCTTCTTCCATTCCAAACTTCAGCTGAAGGGTCTCTTGGCTGGACAAACAATACTTCATCCGTTGAATCTTTTCCAAAGTTTTGTCTCTCTTTGTATATGATCAACATTCCATTGGGCTCTCGATAACCCGATAGATAATAAAAGTTAGGGTCTTGATGATACTCATAATACACATCATTGGATCGTTTCCTTTCAGGAGCAGTAAAGAAAACGGCAGCCGTACTATCGGGCAGCAAAGCTCTTAGTGAATCCCTCATTGCAGCATGAAATGAAGCAGGAAGGTAATCCTCATCATAGTTATAGTAATTGTTCGTTTCCTTTTTCAAATCCAACTCCGACCTCTCTTGAGCTGAGAGGTGAAAAACTTGAAGCAGTTCGATCAAAAGAAGTAATCTAAATACTTGTTTCATCTTTCAAATAGTTCCAAATAAAAACCCCGACAATTTAATAATTATCGGGGTTCCCATGTATATTATTGTGACCAGCGGTTTAGATCAAGCCTTGTGCTTTAGACTCTTTCAAACAAGCTGTTAAACCTTTCTTATTGATGGTTCTAATTCCTGCTGCAGATACTTTCAAAGTTATCCAAGTATCATTATCAGGATTATAAAACTTTCTAGTGAACAAGTTGGGTTCAAATGTTCTTCTTGTTCTCTTTTTTGAGTGTGATACATTGTTTCCTGTTATCACTTTCTTCCCGGTTATCTGACAAATCTTTGACATGACTTAAATCCTCAAAATTTAGGAGCGCAAAATAAAGACTTTTTTTCATTTCCCACAAGACTTAATGAGGAATAATTTATAGCTATTTTGAATGGCCTATACTAGACATTTGGACTAACTTCGCAAAAAACCATATTGATGAGAAAGACCTTTTTGATCCTTTTATTTTTAACCTTTGGAGTACAGCTGAGCGCACAATCTTGGATAAAGTTAAAGTCAACGGATGAGATCAAAGTATTCTACAAGCTCAAAAAACAAAAGAATGGCAAAGAGGAAATAAGGATCAAGATGATCAATCGATCAAAATCCAATTTAAATGTCGATCTTGAATTAGGTTTTTACGACACAGGTGTTCTTGAGCAAAGGGCTGAGATCAACGATTGTTTGAAGAAAGGTTTCTTTAGCAATCTATTCAGAGTAGGACACCTTATCAATGGTAAAACCCAAGAAACAGAAGGAAAATTCTCTCATTACGAGATCCAACTCTTAGAGTTGAACACCAATATAGTTGATAAGTGTGAAATCATGGAACCTTGACTTTTTGCTCGTACCGGTTGCAGTAGTTTGTCTTGCTGTTGCCGCTCAGCTGGTGATCAAGCTACCTGCTGAAATTTCAGTTGCTCCCATTACAGGCCAAACGCTGGCTGTGCTAATGATCGCTGAGCTATTAGATTGGAAGAAGGCTACCTTCTCTGTGCTTCTCTATTTATTTCTAGGAATCATTGGACTGCCCTTCTTTGCAGATTTCGAAAGTGGCTGGTCTACTTTCAGTGGTGTTTCACTGGGATACTTTGTGGGTTTTGTGCTAGCAGCTATTATCATAGGTTCATGGTCTGACAAATCATCAAATAAAGTGGGGCCTACTATTCTAAGAGCCTTTGTTGCTACCCTTGTTATATTATTAGCCGGTTGGATCGGTCTACTTCGATTTCTATCTCCTACGGAAGCATTTAGCAAAGGAATTCTTCCTTTTTTACCCGGTGCTCTGATCAAATTATTCCTGGCTGTAATCCTCGTTGGATTAAGCAGAAGGTTCATGAAATTGATGTCAGACCTAAAGAACGAACAGCTATAGGAAGAAAAATAGTACCTACTTCATACAATATTCCTCTTCTACTTACATTATTTTAGGCATTCCAAATTCATTCATTGAGCACTCCCACTCTAAATATTCTCTTTCTGCCTAAATGGTATCCTTTTGCGGGGGATCCATTTGATGGGAATTTCGTTGAAAATCATGCTCATGCGATCAAAAGGATTTGTAGACTCACAGTTCTATTTGTTCACTCTGAAGAAAGAGAGGGTAGTGAACTATACCGATTTGAAGAAAAGGATAATGAGGGAATAAGAGAGCTCCGTGTCTATTTCAAAAAGGCCACTTCTCCCTTTTCATTAGTTAACAAGCTCATCAATATTCAGAGATATAAAGTCGCTCAAAAACTGGGTTATAAGAAACTATATCCTTCCTCTTCTCCAGACCTGATCCATATTCATGTACTTGCTAGATCTTCCTTTTTAGCACTTGACTTATTAAGAGATAACATCCCTTTTGTGATCACAGAGCATTGGTCGGGTTATTTGCCTGAAAGTGGAGCATTAAAGAAAAGTGGAAAAGCAGCCTGGTACAAACGTATAGGAATGAAGGCCAATGCCATTCATACTGTTACTCAGCATCTAGCGACAGCTATGAGATCACACGGAATTGAGAATAAATACACTGTCATACCCAATGTGGTGAAAGAGGACCTATTCATTCCTCAGAAAAACTCCACTTCAGAGAAGATCAAGATGCTTTATGTGGGAAATATTTTACAACACCCAAAAAGGATCCTCGACAGTATTGAGGCCATAGCAGAAATTGCAAGTCTTAGAAAGGATTTCACCTTAGACATCTATGGGGAAGGTGCAGATCTCAAAAGCATGCAGGAGCTGATCAAGACCAAAGGATTGGAGAAGATCGTTGGCTACAAAGGAACAGCGGATAGAGCAGGTATTGCCAAAGCAATGGGCCAGGCAGATCTTCTCTTTCTGAACAGTGAGTTTGAAAACCAACCTTGTGTGATCAATGAGGCCTTATGTTGTGGTACTCCGGTTGTAGTGCCTGACATTGAAGGCATTAAAGAATTCATGCAGGATGAATTTGGACTTCTTTTTAAAAGACTTGATCAAGATGATTTCAAAGCTAAATTGAATGATATGTTGAATAATCTTGGGCAATACGATTCTGATCTGATCAGAAAGTTAGCGGTGGAAAGGTTTGGCGAAGAAGCCATCGCTCAAGAGTTCATAACTTTTTACAAGGAGGCACTTAGATCATGATCTCCAACGTACTCAATACATTTGGATCCAAGATCCTCATAGCGATCATCAGTTTTTCCATGCTGAGCCTGAATGCTCATTTTCTGGGCCCATCCGGATTGGGAACTATTGGTCTGATCATCTTGGGAGTTACTATTGTTCAACTCGCTGCCAATCTGATCAATGGAAGTATTATCTATTTCAGCAGCAGGCTTCTTAGAGGCAACCTCATCTTGATCGCATATTTATGGTCACTGGTTTCAGTAATGCTATTTGCTATCATAAATGAAGCGGTAGAACTCTTTGAGCCGGCCTATGCCAACCATATCTATTTGCTGTCGCTACTGCAAGCTTTTATCAGTATTCATTTGTATGTATTGCTGGGCGATGAAAAGGTAAAGTCGTTTAATTTATTTAGTCTTCTCCAATCCATCATCACCATTGGCTTTCTTTTAGTAGCCTATCTTATCAGAGAGGAGATCGAAGTGATGGCCTTCGTGAAAGCTTTATATACAGCCTACTCAGTTGTATTGCTGCTAAGTGGGATCGCGGCTTTGAAGAAATTGAAACTACAGACATCCTCCCTTTTGGATGATTTCAAGCAATGTATTCGCTATGGCTTCTTTATTCAAACTGCCAACACTTTTCAGTTGTTGAACTACCGATTGAGTTATTTCATTCTAGATGCCTACACAGGTAGGGCAGCACTAGGACTTTATACCGCTTCAATTCAATTATCTGAGGCCCTGCTTATTCCTGGAAGAAGCATTGCAACTGTTCAATATGCGAGGATCTCTGCCAAAGACAATGATCAATATGCTCAAAGGATCACCTTCCTTTTTATGAAGTTATCCTTCTTGGTTACCTTAATTGGTAGTATTGTGCTATTATCCCTGCCTACTTCGGTTTATGAGTACTTCCTGGGTTCGGAATTCAGTCAAGTGAAACTGCTGATCATTTGTATGGGCTTGGGATTGATTTCACTCTCTGCCGAGATCATCTTATCCCACTATTTTTCGGGAACTGGCCGACAAGAAGTAAATAGCACTTCAGCGGCAATAGGACTAGCGGTAACCATTGTTGCTGCATTTACACTAATACCAACCTATGGTGCAGTTGGGGCAGCGGTAAGCACAGCGCTTTCGTACTGCAGCATGTTCCTCTTCCTATTTATAAAAATGAACTTCCAAAAAGGAGTGAGCTCCATCCAGTTCTTGCCCAATAAGAATGATCTGAAATTACTGAGAAGGTTGTTGAAGATCTAACGCTACCTTGCCTTACGGCAGGCATGGATACTGGAATCTAGAATCTTGAATCTAGAGGCTTAAGTGAAAATTAATTGATTGTCTGCTAATAAAGATCCAATAAACTATCTACTCCTAGCGGTCTTGCTTTAACAAATCCCTCCCCATATTCTGCCCCTATATATCTTCCCATATTCACCATTCGGCCTTCAATAAAATCAAAGAAGTTCTTAACTGCAATAGGAGATTCAGGTTCATCTGAATTAGGGCTGTAAAACTGAGAGGCAAAAGCCTTGATCGCTTCCATCTTCTGCGCTTTGAACTCGCTTACATCCACCACAAAATCCGGCTCAATAAAATAGTCTTGGATGTAGTGATAAATTGCTTTGGGTCTCCAGGCTTCCTGGGCTGCTCCATCAACTTCCGTTTCAATCCGTATCAATCCACTATAAAAGCAAGCATCGGTGATCAATTTACCTGCTCTTCCATGATCTGGATGTCTGTCCATTGGCGCATTGGCCAGAATGATCTCGGGTCTATATTTTCTAATTGCTGTAGCAATCTTGATCAGGTTTTCCTCTTCATGCTTAAAGAAGCCATCCTTCATGCCAAGGTTTTCCCTAGCACTCAAGCCCATGATCTTGGATGCTTTTTCAGCTTCTTCCAATCTCAACTCTGCCGAACCCCTGGTACCAAGCTCTCCTTGAGTTAGGTCAACAATCCCTATCTTCTTCCCCTTAGCTGCCTCCTTCAGCATAGTGCCCGATGCACTTAGTTCAACATCATCAGGGTGAGCTCCTATAGCTAGTATATCAAGTTTGGTCATTTTGAGTTATGAGAATTTAGAGATGGCTACTGCCTTCGAGTGCCTCAGGCAGCAAATTAATATTCAATCGGTGGCTGAGGCTCTCGAAGCCACCATCATTATTTCCCTTCTATCCATTCGATGATCTTATCTGTTGCGGGACTTCTTTGGGGACCAACAGACATCACATATTTACCATCTTCATCGATCAAGAATTTCTGAAAGTTCCAACTTACCTCTGAATTTTCCACTCCATTCTTCTCTTTCTCAGTCAGGAATTGATAGACAGGATGCTTATCGTCACCTTTCACTGAGATCTTGGACATCATAGGAAAGGTAACCCCATAGTTCTTCTGACAAAAAGATTTGATCTCTTCATTAGATCCGGGCTCTTGTCCACCAAAGTTATTCGCCGGAAAGCCGATAATCGTAAAATTATCACCTCCAAACTCCTTATAAACTTCTTCCAGAGTTTCATACTGAGGCGTAAGCCCGCATTCAGATGCGGTGTTCACCACCATTACTTTCTTGCCCTTTAATTGAGAAAGGTCGAAATCATCACCATTGATATCCTTAACTGAAAAATCGTGCAAACTCATTTCTTGTGCATTTAATCCATTGGCTCCAAACAAGATAGCTGATGCCATTATTATCCTTAGTAATCTTTTCATCTTTTATAGTTGAGTACGAAGTTAAAGTAAAACATACAGTTCAGTTAGGAAAAGGTTCAGCATACGAATATAGTATAGTTTCTATTTGTATTACCTTTGCTCTTAATTCAGCGAGAATGGTATCAGCGATCTTAGAACTTCTTAAAAAGGATCTGGTTAGTGAATTTAGATTCAAGATCAGCCTAAACTCCATTTTTCTCTACGTTGTAGCAACTATCTTTATTGTTTATTTGATCTTCAACCAGCTGGAAGACCTAAAAAGTTGGGTAGCACTGTATTGGATCATCTTGGTCTTTGCCTCCTTGAATGCCAGTATGAACTCATTCAGATTGGAAAGCGGTAGACAGTTCTTCTATTATTACGGATTGGTAAAGGCCGCACCCTTGATCCTATCAAAACTCATATTCAATAGTTTATTGATATTGGTCATTGCCTTTCTTTCCTTTGGACTACTTTCTCTACTTATCGGCAACCCTATAGAGAACATAGCTCTCTTTCTTCTCATACTTGCCTTGGGAAGTATTGGACTAGCTTCCATCCTAACTTTAATAGCGGCCATAGCATCCAAGACCTCTCAAAATTCAAGTCTCACAGCCATCCTAGCCTTTCCGATCCTTCTCCCTACCCTACTCATTTCCATCAAGGGAAGTATGCTATGTGGCTTGGGTTTCGGCTGGGAAGAATGCCAGACCTATATCTACTCTTTAGGACTGATATACCTCATCATCCTAGCGCTATCATTGATATTATTTCCATACCTTTGGCGAAGCTAATTTCATTACTAAATTCATAGCTAACGAACTCATTTTCAATGAGAAACTGGTGGAAAATCCTTGCAATAATTCTTTTAGTCTACACCGTAGTTGCCGGATTTTTAATTGAGGTTCCCAAACAAGTGATCCTATATGAAAGTATTCGCAATCTATACTTTCATGTCCCAATGTGGTTTAGCATGATCTTTCTCTTTTTGCTATCTGTGATCTACAGCATCAAAAATCTTAGTTCCGGAAGTATTGAGGAAGACAATAAGGCTGTTGAACTGGTTAATGTCGGGATCATATTTGGGGTTTTGGGAACACTTACCGGAAGTCTTTGGGCCAAATTTACCTGGGGAGCATGGTGGACCAACGATGTGAAACTAAATGGCTCTGCCATTACCATGCTGGTATACTTTGCCTACATTATCCTTAGGGGCTCTCTTGAAGAAGAGGAGAAAAGAGCTAGGATCTCGGCTGTCTATAATATCTTTGCATTCGTTCTACTGATCGTTTTTATAGGGATCTTGCCTCGAATGACAGACTCATTGCATCCGGGAAATGGAGGAAACCCTGGTTTCAATAATTACGATCTAGATAACAATATGAAAATGGTCTTTTACCCTGCTGTTTTAGCATGGATCCTATTGGGCATGTGGATATATTCACTCCGATTGAGAATGAGAAGGATCAAATCAAAACTGATCAAATGAAATATTTAACTGCTCTATTCTTAGCCTTCCTTTCATTCAGCGCATTTAGCCAAGAAATTGCCATGGCTGATGAAATGCGTGCGAGCGGAAAGATCTATGTTGTTGTTGGAGTACTACTGATCATTCTTCTTGGATTGCTGTTGTATCTAGTGAGCCTTGATAGAAAGATCAAAAGGCTAGAAGAGAAAATAGAAAAGGACTGATGAAAAAGACGCACATCATAGGCATAGTAGTAATAGCAGTGGCTATTGGAGTTATCCTCTCCATGGTTACTGATGCAGCAACTTATGCCGACTTTCAATTGGCGCAAGCATCTCCGGGAGATCAGTTTCAAGTGGTTGGTCAGTTGAATAAAGAGAAAGAAATAGAGTTCTCACCGCAAAAAGATGCGAACAGTTTCGCATTTTATATGATCGACCAAAACGGTAGCGAGCAAAAAGTAGTTTTCAATGGAGCTAAACCACAAGACTTCGAAAGATCAGAACAGGTGGTGATCACCGGAACTTTTGAAGGTGAGGATTTTCACGCCGATAAGATCCTCATGAAATGTCCGTCTAAATACAATGATGGAAGCAATGATGGTTTAACAGAAATTCGGGCAGAGAAGTAAGGGATGATTGAATACGTTGGAGAAAAAGCCTGGGCCGGACAGCTAGGAGAGTTATTGGTTATCGTTTCTGTTGTCTCTGCTCTGTTATCGTCCATTTATTATTTTAAAGGTGCATCTCTTGAACTCAAAGATCAGAGTTGGAGAAAATTAGGTCGTTTTTTCTTTCGATTGCATTCAGCAGCTTTCATTGGATTGATAGGACTGTTGTTCTACCTTATTTACACCCATTCATTTGAATTCTATTATGTGTGGAGACACTCTTCTTCAGACATGCCCATGAAATATATTATCTCTTCCTTTTGGGAGGGACAAGAAGGAAGTTCAATGCTGTGGGGATTTTGGAACGTTCTTCTGGGAAATGTCTTGATCTACACCAGCCGAAAGTGGGAAGGCGCCGTAATGACTGTCTATGGCTCCGTACAATTTTTCTTGAGTGCCATGTTGATCGGCATCTATGTTTTCGATCTTCAAGTTGGAAGCAATCCCTTCCAGTTGCTCAGAGAACATCCGGACATGATCAATTTGCCCTTCGTCTCTAATCCGAATTATTTGGATTTTGTGGAAGGAAACGGGCTTAATCCTTTGCTGCAGAATTATTGGATGACCATCCACCCTCCTACCGTCTTTTTTGGCTTTGCTACTACCATGGTTCCATTTGCATATGCATTGGGCGGCTTGTGGTTGAGAAAGGATAGAGAATGGATCGCTCCGGCTTTGCCATGGACCTATTTTGGTATTGGAATTTTGGGATTAGGAATACTCATGGGAGGAGCTTGGGCTTATGAAGCCTTGAGCTTTGGAGGATTCTGGGCTTGGGACCCGGTGGAGAATTCTTCCTTGGTTCCATGGCTCATATTGGTAGGTGCGGGTCACTTGATGCTAATTAACAAGAGCAAGGAACGTTCACTCTTTTCTGCCTATACTCTTGCTCTGACTGCCTTCTTAACGGTGGTCTATTCCACCTACCTTACCAAGAGCGGCATTTTAGGAGAAACGTCCGTTCACTCATTTGCAGATGGACTTCCCGGACAATTGATCATCTTCTTGCTCTTCTATCTTGGATTATCCCTCATACTCTTATTTAACAGAGGGTGGAAATATTTAAAGAGAAGTGAGGATGATGCCTTTTGGTCCAGAGAGTTTTGGATCTTCTTAGGCTCCTTGGTCTTGGTTATTTCCGCTTTTCAGATCACTGTTTCTACTTCCATTCCTGTCTTCAATGCCCTATTTGGAACTAATCTAGCACCACCTGCAGAACCGATCAAACATTATAACTCTTGGCAGTTGCCTTTGGCCATCATCGTTTCTTTTATGCTGGCTATCTCTCAGTTCTTAAAGTACAAGGACACAGATCCGAAGGAGCTAATTAAAAAGCTGAGTCCTTCTATGATCTTAGCATTTCTGCTCAGTATACTCTTTGCCTATTTACTAGAAATAAAGGTCTTATTTCTGAATATTCTTCTTTTCAGTTCTCTTTTTGCCACCTTGGCCAACCTAGACTATTTTATAAGGATCATAAAGGGAAAGGTTAAAAAAGGAGGAGCAGCCATTGCCCATATGGGTTTTGTAACTGCTGGTTTGGTCATCAACAACCAACAGGCTATA
>JAUIGQ010000090.1 GCA_030429925.1 Bacteroidia bacterium
CTTCCAATCGAAGGTCCCTTCTAAACCAAAAAATGCTAACAGCAGCTTTGTTCATTTACCGGATATTACTCATGCCTCCATCTACCTTTATGGTTTGAGAAGTGATCCAAGAAGACTCTTCTCCAAGCAAGAATCTAGCTGCATTTGCAAGGTCTGCCTTTTCCCCTACCCTTTTCATGGGGTGCCTATCTGCATTGGCTTTTTTCTTTTCTTCTGAAGAAAGTAAACGCTCAGCAAGAGGAGTATCAGTTAATGAGGGAGCAATTAGATTTACCCTAATAGTTGGTGCTAACTCTGCAGCTAGAGATCTGGCCAGACCCTCAAGAGCTCCTTTAGCTGCTGCTATGCTCGTATGAAAGCTCAATCCGGTTTCAACAGCCACAGTGCTAAAAAGCACAATAGAGGGGTTGTTTCCATTCTTCAATGCGTTAAGCGCTTGACGAATTACTTTTACTGCTCCTAATGTATTCAGTTGAAAGTCTGAGAGAAAATCTTCATCCTTAAATCTGTGAAAAGGCTTGAGATTGATGCTTCCAGGACAATAAACCAGACCATCCAGGCTTTCTGGCAATTCCAATTGAAAATCTTCCAAAACATCTATTTCTTGAAAATTGAATTCCCCTTGGATCTCAGGCCTTCTTCTTGAAACAAGATATAACTCAACTCCACCTTGTTCAATTAGACTTTCTGCAAGCTCCTTCCCAATGCCACTGCTTGCTCCAACTATCAGTATTCTCTTCATCTTTTTTCTTTTGAAACAGACTGATATTATTAAAGTTTTAATTATTCTAGATCAATCCTAATTTGAACCTTAAAAAGGAATTGATCAGCAAAAGATACTTCTTTGGATCAGATACTCTAATTCTACTTTCCTTTACCTCAATAGCAGATTTGGTAGAGATCTTGCGTAAAAGTTCAGTGTAATATAGGTATGCTGTGTATACACCAAACTTACAGGATCTAGGAAGTTTTCGAATTCCTCTTAGTGCAACTTCAAATTCTTCCCTTAATTCCTTTTCAATCTCTTTCTTCTTTTCTTCATTGAAGTCATCAATTCCTATTGAAGGAAAATACATTCTTCCTTTTTCATAGTAATCTGCCTTCAGGTCTCTTAAGAAATTGATCTTCTGGAAAGCAGAACCCAATGCCCTAGCTTCTTCCACCAGCTTATCAAAAAGGCCAGGGGTTGGATGGCAAAAAACTCTAAGACACATCAAACCAACTACCTCTGCAGAGCCATAGATATACTCTTCATACTCTTTGCGGTCATAGCTCTTTTTGGTGAGATCCATGATCATGCTATTAAAAAAGGCCTCAATGTAGGAGTGGTCGATATCGAATTCATTCACCACCCATTGGAAACTATGTAAGATCGGGTTTGAACTAAAACCAGCTTTAATTGATTCGAAGGTATGATCGGAGAATTCTCTGATCAACTTTTCTTTATCCTGACTGTGGAAAGTGTCAACGATCTCGTCTGCAACTCTTACAAAACCATAAATAGCATAAATAGGATCATGCAACTCTTTGTCCAGCATTCTTATTCCCAGAGAAAAAGAAGTACTGTAAGTATTGGTGAAAGACCTACTACTTTTTATGGATGAATCTAGAAAGAGTTCCTTCATTTTCCTAAGATAATTGTTTTATGATCTCATTTGCAACAACTTGTCCTGATATTAAGGATGGAGGAACTCCGGG
This sequence comes from Bacteroidia bacterium, assembly GCA_030429925.1. Lineage (GTDB taxonomy): Bacteria > Bacteroidota > Bacteroidia > Flavobacteriales_E > Vicingaceae > UBA1494. The sequence goes on from JAUIGQ010000090.1 coordinate 1,699, forward strand.
ACCCGGAGTTGTTAACTGTCCTGTATAGTATAGGTTTTTTAGTTTCTTGTTCTTAATGCTGGGTTTTAAGATGGCCGTTTGCCTTAAGGTATTGGCCAACCCATAAGCATTGCCTTTATATGAATGATAGTCTTTTATATAGTCGGAATGGGCATAAGACCTTTTGTAAACAATATGATCTCTGATAGAATGACCGCATCTTTCTTCCAAGCGATCCATCATGATCTTAAAGTACTTTTCCCTTATATCCTCACTGTCTGCTAATGCAGGAGCAACAGGCATGAGTAGAAAAATATTCTCAGATCCTTCAGGTGCAACAGAAGGGTCTGTTTTTGATGGAGCAGATACATAGAACAATGGTTTACTTGGCCATTTTGGTTGATCATAGATCTCTTTTGAATGTTGATCGAAATCTTCATCAAAGAAGAGGTTGTGATGCAGCAGCTTATCTACCTTCCTATCAACCCCAAGATAGAACAGAAGAGATGAGGGAGCCATCTTCCTGCTATCCCAATAGGCTTCATCATAGTTTCTTCTACTATCTCCCAGCAGTACTTCTGTATGATGATAATCTGCGCCACTAACAACAAAATCACAGCTGTACTCTCCCTTGTCTGTTTCAACAGCTTCTACTTTATTGCCTTCAGACCTGACCGCTCTTACTTCAGTACTTAAATGGAATTTAACTCCTTTCTCCTGAGCCAAGCTGACCATAGCTTTTACGATCTCATGCATTCCACCCATAGGATACCAAGTACCTAGATTGATATCCGCATGATTCATCAAGCTGTATAATGCAGGTGTTTTGGAAGGCTCTGCACCTAGAAATAAAACGGGGAATTCTAATAACTGAAGTATCTTATCATTAGAGAAATACTTCCTAAGGTGACTGGATAAAGAATTAAAGAGCTGGAGTTTGAATGTGCCCTTTATCACTTTCCAACTAAGGAACTCTAAGATCGATAAAGATGGTTTATGCACTAGGTCGTTCATTCCCACCTGATACTTATACTCTGCTTCTTCCAAGAACTTATCAAGCTTCTTAGCACTGCCTCTTTCCAATTGCTCCATCTGAGCCTTTAGTTCATCAAGAGAGGCAGGTATCTCCCAATCATCGTTCTTAAAGAAGACTTTGTAAGAGGGGTCTAAGCGCAAAAGGTCATAGTAATCGCTGACCTTCTTATTATATCTATTGAAGTAATTTTCGAATACATCTGGCATCCAGTACCAACTGGGACCCATGTCAAATGTAAATCCTTCTGAATTGAATTGTCTAGCTCTACCTCCGGCCTGATCGTTCTTCTCGAGAACATGAACGTCAAAACCCTTATTGGCCAGAGCTGTTGCCGCTGAAAGTGAGGCAAAGCCCGAACCAATAACTATAATTTTTTTACTCACATGAGAAAGTTAAGCGAAATCTTTCAGAGCAGAAGAAAGCTTTTTTCTTGCTAGGAAGATTCTACTTTTCACAGTTCCAATGGGCATGTTCAACTCATCGGCGATCTCCTTGTACTTATAACCTTCATTGTGCATTTTGAAAGGGATTCTGCACTCGTCGTTCAATGCTTCAATTGTTTGTGAGATCTCCTTGAAGTTATATTCAGATTCCGGAGAAACTGGGGATTGCTTTTTTGTTGAGTTCACAAAGAAATCATCTGCGGTATTATCGATGATCGTTCTTTTTCTAACAGCTCTTCTGTAGTTGTTGATGAATGTATTCTTCATGATGGTATAAAGCCATGCTTTCAAATTTGTTTGTTCTTGAAACTTGTCCTTATACTTCAATGCCTTTAAAAAAGTCTCTTGCAATAGATCTTCTGCATCCTCATTGTCTGCAGTTAATTTTAATGCGAAATACTTTAGTGGGTTTTGATAAGAGAGTAATTGTCGATTAAATTCAATTGCAGTCATAACTGTTTTGTTTAATTATTTCACATCAAAGATAAACAATCTGTATATACATGCAAATGTTTTTTATAAAACTTTTTGCTTTTTTTTATAAATGAAATTAATGCTTAAGGTCTAACGACTTCTAGAGCGGCTTCTTTGATGGTATTAAATACCATTACATTCGATGGGTAATCGATCTTGTACAAGGCTTGTTGTTTGTTCTCTATGAATATGGTCTTGCTATTGGGGTTCTTGTTCAAGACCTTAAGCATATCCTCAACCTCTCTCCTGCTTTTAACAATACTGTAAGTGAGCATAAAGTCTGTATTCAGTTTTGCTGAAAGTTTCTCTACTTGCTTTACTGGTGTAGATTGACCAAGGTAGATCACCTTAACGCCTTTCTTCCTTAAAATATAATTGAAGTACAACAATCCAAGCTCATGGAACTCTCCTTCCGGCAAGAAAAGAATGATGGACTTTTTGGCATTCGCAGGATACTCTAATTCATCAATTGCCCTGATGATCTTACCTCTGATAAGGTTGCTGATCATATGCTCCTGAATAGCTTGCACTTCTCCACTTAGCCAAAGGATGCCAACCTTTTCTAAGTATGGATATACTACTTCTTCAATAGTTTTTTCAAAACCGAGACTGGATACATATTTATCAAAGAGAGAATGGAAATGCTCCTCATCAAGCTCGTTCATGCTGATAATTAGCTCGTTTACCCTTTTAAGGTTACGTATCTCTTCATTGTTGATACGCACTACTGCTTCCGCAAGCTGTTTATCTGAAAAACCGGCTATCTCAGAGATCTTTAACCCATTAAAGGTCAGCAGTGATACATTCAGGATCTTCTTCAGATCCTCATCAGAATAATATCTGATATTAGTATCTGTTCTCTCCGGGTTGAGAAGGTTGAACCTCTTTTCCCATATCCTCAAAGTATGCGCCTTGATACCCGATAAGCATTCTAACTCTTTGATTGAATACTTTCCCATAACTCATTGTCAATATTATACAAACATATTCATTCTGATAATGTTCAATCAATCATATGATATTAGCTGCTTAATTTTACTAAGTGTCAAAAGAGGAAAAGCTAGAATCACTTGTACGCTCAGCCCCAAAGAAACCAGGTGTTTATCAATATCTGGATAAGGACCATCGCATCTTATATATAGGTAAAGCTAAAAACCTTAGGAATAGAGTTGCTTCCTACTTCAATGCCGACAGGACGAAAAGTGGAAAGACCAGACTAATGGTCAGCAAGATCAATGATATCAAATATATCATTACGGAATCTGAGTTGGATGCTCTCTTGCTTGAGAACTCTCTGATAAAAAAGCATCAACCTAGATACAATGTGATGCTTAAGGATGATAAGACCTATCCTTGGATTTGTATAAAGAAAGAAAGGTTCCCTAGAGTATTTAAAACCAGAACACTTATAAAAGACGGCTCAGAATATTTTGGCCCCTATGCTTCTGTGAAGATCATGAATACAATTCTAGATCTGGTTCGTAAAACCTACAAGCTAAGAACTTGCTCTTACCACTTATCAGAAGGGAATATAGAAAACGGCAAGTTCAAACGATGTCTGGAGTTCCACATTGGAAATTGCAAAGCTCCCTGTGAAGGTCTTCAAAGCGAAGAAGAATATCATATGCATATTGATGAGATCAGAAAGATCATCAAAGGGGATGTTAACGAAGTGAAGAAAAGATTAAAAGAGGATATAAAGAGCGCTTCTGAAAACCTGGCCTTTGAAAAGGCGGCCGAACTTCAATCCAAAGTAGAAGCGATCGAAAAATTTCAAGTAAAATCAACTGTTGTAAATCCTTCCATAAGCAATGTAGACGTATTTAGCTTGATCAGCGATAAGGATCTTAGCTATGTCAATTATATGAAGGTCAATAATGGGGCAATTATTCAAGCCCATACTATAGAGATCAAACAGAAACTGGAAGAATCCCCCTCTGAATTGCTTGAGATAGCGATCATAGAAATGAGGAACAGATTCAGTAGTCAGTCAAAAGAGGTTCTGGTTCCTTTTATTCCGGATGTCGATCTTGAAGGAGTGCAATTTCACAATCCGCAAAGAGGAGATAAAAAAAGATTACTGGAACTCTCTGAGAGGAATGCCAAGTACTTCATGATGGAAAGGCGAAAACAAGAGGTTAAAAAAGATCCTCAACGGCATACCATCAGAATTCTAGAAGGAATGAAGAATGACCTTCGACTAAATGAGCTTCCCGACCACATTGAGTGCTTTGATAATTCAAATATTCAGGGCAGTAGTCCGGCTGCAGCATGTGTGGTTTTCAAAGATGCAAAACCTTCTAAAAAGGATTATCGACACTATAACATCAAGACAGTTAAAGGTCCGGATGATTTTGCCTCTATGGAGGAAGTTGTGCATAGAAGATACAAGCGTCTATTGGAAGAAGGAGAACCTTTGCCAAAGCTTATAATAATTGATGGAGGAAAAGGTCAACTCAGTTCTGCTTTGAAAAGTTTGGAAGTATTGGGACTGAGAGGAAAGATCCCCATTATTGGTATTGCCAAAAGACTGGAAGAGATCTTCTATCCCGGAGATAAGTACCCTCTTTTCCTAGACAAGAGATCTGAAACTTTAAAGGTTATCCAACATTTAAGGAATGAAGCTCATCGCTTTGGCCTCAAACACCATAGAAATAAAAGATCATCTGAGAGCATTCGCTCAGAATTGGAAGAAATTCCAGGAATCGGAGATTCTAGCATCAAAGAGCTTTTTGAGCATTTTAACTCTGTAAAAAGGATAAAGGAAGCTGCCTTGGACGAGCTGATGGTTGTGCTTCCACCAAATAGGGCAAAGCTGGTGTATGATTTTTTTAACTGAGAAGGATCAGGTCAACTGATCAGCAAGGATCCTCATTTCTACGGCTGGAGAGATCTTCTCATAAAGGATCCTGTATACGGCAGTTGCGATGGGAATATCAACTTCGAACTTCTCGTTGATCTTGATAATGCTCTTTGCAGCATAATAACCTTCAGCTGTCATGTTCATTTCCATCTGAGCAGACATCACCGAATATCCTTTCCCAACCATGCTACCGAAAGTCCTGTTTCTACTAAACTGTGAATAGGCAGTTACCATAAGGTCTCCTAAATATGCGGATGATTTTACGTCTCTGTGGATTGGGTTCAAGACATCTACAAATCGCTCTATCTCTTGGATTGCATTGGAGATCAACACTGCTTGAAAATTATCTCCATACCCCAGGCCGTTATAAATTCCGGCAGCAACAGAATAGATATTCTTCAATATGGCCGAAAGTTCAGTTCCAAATAGATCGTCTGAAATGCTAGTCTTGATATACCTACACTCTAGTAATTCAGCAAAGTCTTCCGCTACTTTTTCGTTCTGACATGCAATGGTGAGGTAAGAAAGTCTTTCCAAAGCAACTTCCTCTGCATGACAAGGGCCGGAGATCATTCCAATTCTCTCATAGGGTGTTCCAAACCTTTTGTGAAAGAATCTTGCAGGGATCTGATGCACTTCCGGAACAATACCTTTGACCGCAGAAATAATGATCTTATCCTTTAGATCGCTATTATCTCTTTCACCAAACACATCCATCAGAAAGGCAGAGGGGGTGGCGATCACTACTGTTTCACAGGAGGCAATGATCTCTGAAAGGTCATTGCTCACTCTGAGCTTATCCTTTTCAAACTGAACTGCCGATAGGTATCTTGGGTTGTGAAAATACTTGTTGATATAGTTTGCTTTGTCGGCATTTCTCATCCACCAATGCACCTTATCAGCGCTATTACAAAGCATCTTAACAATTGCGGTGGCCCAGCTTCCACCTCCAATAACTGCAACTTCCTTTTTACTCAAATCGTTTGGTTGAAGGAATCCTAAATTACAAAATATAGATAAAGGAAAGGCTCATTAGTTAAGGAGAACTACTTTCTTCTTCTCTCCTTCCACCTCTACCTTGGCAAGACTTTTCTGATTTAGACCCTTCATCCCTTTGTCCCACTGCTTATTGCTCAAGCCGGCTTTCTCTTTCAACTCGTGCAATTCGATCTCGCTTTCGCCTTTTAATATTTCCAGGATCACTTTTTCAGAGTCTGTCAGCTCTACTTTCTTAGCCTCCGGTTTCATTTGAGGGAAGAAAAGCACTTCCTGAATAGAAACATTGTTGGTTAAGAACATGACCAGCCTATCGATTCCTATCCCCATTCCTGAGGTTGGCGGCATTCCATATTCCAAGGCGCGAACAAAATCCTGGTCGATGAACATGGCTTCATCATCACCTTTTTCTGACAGCTTAAGCTGCTCTTGGAACCTTTCCAATTGGTCTATTGGGTCGTTCAGCTCAGTATAAGCATTGGCCACCTCCTTTCCGTTGACCATTAACTCAAAACGCTCCGTTAGGTTCGGGTTCTCTCTGTGTTTCTTACACAAAGGAGACATCTCAATTGGGTAATCAGTAATAAAGGTTGGCTGAATAAAGTGCTTTTCACAATATTCACCAAATACCTCATCGATCAATTTACCACGACCCATTGAATCGTCCACTTCAACCTTTAGCTCTTTGCAGATATCTCTGATCTCATCTTCGTTCTTATCTGTAAGGTCGTGTCCTGTAAATTCTTTTATCGCATCAAAGATTGGAACTCTTCTGTAAGGTGCTTTGAAGTTGATCTTGTTGTCTTGAAATTGAACTTCAGAAGTGCCAAGTACGTCCGTGCTAACTTTTTCAAGCAGCTCTTCTGTAAAATCCATCATCCAGTTGTAGTCTTTGTAGGCTACATAGATCTCCATCACCGTAAACTCAGGGTTGTGGGTTCTATCCATTCCTTCGTTCCTAAAATCTTTGGCAAACTCGTATACCCCCTCATAGCCGCCAACAATCAATCTTTTAAGGTATAGCTCATTGGCAATACGAAGGTATAGGTCTGTGTTCAAGCTGTTGTGATGCGTAATGAATGGTCGAGCGGCGGCACCACCGGGAATTGGTTGAAGAATTGGTGTTTCAACCTCTAGGTATCCTTTTGAATTGAAAAACTCCCTCATGGAGTTGATCACTTTCGTGCGCTTGATGAAAGTATCTCTAACCTGAGGGTTAACGATCAAGTCAACATAACGCTGTCTGTATCGCTGCTCGGGATCGTTAAATGCATCATGTGCCTGTCCTTCCTTATCAGTTTTAACAATTGGGAGAGGTCTAAGCGCCTTTGATAATAGTTTGAAGCTCTTAACCTCCACTGAGGTCTCTCCTACCTGCGTTTTAAAAACCTTCCCTTCTATCCCAATGATATCGCCAATGTCCAATAGTTTTTTGAACACATCATTGTACAATGACTTATCTTCTCCTTCACAGATCTCATCTCTATTGAAATAAACCTGGATCCTTCCACTCTGGTCTTGGATCTCAGCAAAAGAAGCTTTACCCATGATCCTTCTGCTCATCAATCTACCGGCGATCTTTACCTCTTCAAATTCAGCTGGGTGACTGTCAAATCTTTCCTTGATCTCCTTGGCATTAGTGGTTCTTTCAAATGCTTCGGGAGGAAATGGATCGATTCCTCTCTTGTGCAATTCTTTAAGGGCTTCTCTTCGAAACTTTTCCTGCTCGCTCAATACTCTGCTCATCAGCTCTAAAATTAGGCGGCAAAGATAAGATTCTGGTAAGAAATACTTAAGCCACCCCTTACTTTTAAAGCACCATTGTTGCTCTATTTTTCTTTTATTTGTACCCCCAATGGAAAATGAATATATGCATGAGTTGATCGCTGGTTTTAGCGGTCATTTGGAAGAGGCAATTAAAATTGGTTCGAATACCGATTTTAAAGGTTCGAGCAAGTCTATTGCAAACATTCTTGTTTGCGGATTAGGTGGTTCCGGCATAGGTGGACTTTTCCTTCTCGCGCATTACCGGATTCATGACCTTAATAACATATTTGTTAACGGTAGGAATATTGAGTCGAGCGATATCAAGGCCCAAAGATATAAAAGAAAACAATAAGCTGTAAAAAAGCGCATTTTGGCGCGAAAGGTTATGGTAGATCACAACAATAAAAAGGACCCCTAAAAAATGCCAAATCTTACGTGCAAGATGTACATCCTTTTTGGTCTTCAACTTTTCAGTTTGGCTTGCATTTGACTGCATGAGTACCTCAAGAAATCCC
>JAUIGQ010000091.1 GCA_030429925.1 Bacteroidia bacterium
AGTTAGTATTGAAAGTTAGAGACGGCAGAGGAAACGAGACTGAGTATAAGGCCAACTTTAGTCGTTAACAAAATCTAACTATTCTCTTCAAGCAAATCGCTTAACTTTGGTAGCATGAAGAAAATCATTTCGTCCATCTTTATTCTGCTCATAAGTCTCTCATTCTTGAGTGCGCAAGAGCAAATTGATGAGGAGCTGATCCAATTCTCCGGTGTAACTATAAGCAGAGACAGCCTATTCCCCGTTCCCTTCGCAACGATCCTGGTAAAGAATACCAACAGAGGAACCACTTCAGACTTCTATGGATTCTTCTCCTTTGTGGTAAAGAAAGGAGATACACTGGTCTTTAGTTCCATTGGCTATAAAGATGAAGAATTCATTGTTTCCGATACGGTTGAAGGAAGTCATTACTCCCTTATTCAAACAATGGCAAGAGATACGGTTGAGCTGGAAACTGTGAATATTTATCCCTGGCCAACCTTTGAGCAATTCCAAGAAGCCTTTCTAAATGTCGAAATTCCCGACGATGATCTGGAAAGGGCCAGAAAGAATTTAGATCCATCTATCATGCAAGAAAAGATGGAGAGCATGCCCATGACGGCCAGCATGAACTTTAAATGGCAGAATCAGAAGCGATACAACGCCGTTTATTATGCCGGACAGTCGCGCATCAACAATCTTAGCAACCTCTTCAACCCCATCGCCTGGGCCAAGTTTATCGAAGCTTGGAAGAATGGGGATCTTAAGTCTAAGGACTAGAACCTGACCCTTCGGCTACGCTCAGGGTGACAAATCTGGAACTTGGAATATTTCTATTACATTTTAAAGTTTATTGACTCTAGCTTCAACTTATTTAAACCACAACGGGCACAGAGAAGGCACGGCGATCACAACGTTAAATTAAAAGAAGAAGGGGAATTATAGGCTGAAAGACACGAGTCTGGAATCTATCTTCAACTCTATTAAACCACAACGGGCACAGAGAATGCACGGCGAACACAGCGTTAAGTTATTTGGCCATTTATTACCCTTTTTATTCCATCTTTTAGTTTAGAAACATTGAAATTTATAAGTAGTCCAAGCTTGCTATTATTGAGTTTTAAATATGTCAATATCTGAGCAAGATGAATGTCATTCAAAGATTCAACAGATTTAACTTCAATGATAACTTTATCTTCAACCAATAGATCAATTCGGTAACCTAACTCCAACTTGACTTCTTGATAAATGATGCGGAGTCCTTTTTCACATGCCACTTTTAGGTTCAATCTTCTCAATTCAAACTCAAGACATTTTTGGTAAGAACTTTCCAGTAAACCAGGACCTAGTTCACGATGAACTTTAAAGGCTGCATCTAAAATTAATGTAGCAATTTGGTTTTCATTCATTTTTATTTAGAAGTTACGACAATTATGAAAGGCTTTCAAATAATTATGATTCGTCGTGTTCGTTGTGTCTTCTTTGTGCTCACCGTGGTAAAAGTCTTTCTAATACATTTGCATTTGAATCTTTAATAATCAACCAGCCAATTTGAATCATCTTAAAAAATCGATCTTAATAATCCTCAGTTCTCTAGGATCCATCTTTTTGCTAATGATCGTATTGGCTTTTACAGATGTTCCCTATTATGCCTATCACGACTTAGCAGTTAGGAAGGACACTCTAACCACTCCGCCTGATTATATTGTGATCATGGGTGGAGATGGAATGCCCTCTCCTTATGGATTGATGAGATTATACCATGGTGCAGAAGCTGCCCATGAGTTTCCGGATGCAGCAGTTATCGTAGCCTTGCCCTTTAATCAGGAAGAAGAAGACAGTGCCCGACAGATCCATCTGGCGATCCGAGACTTGATCCAAAAAGGAGTTGATAGCGCAAGGATCAAATACGAACCTTGGGGATACAATACAAGAACTCAGGCTGTTCAAGTTGGCAAGATGATCCCTCACTCCTCTCCCATTCTGATCATCAGCTCTCCGGAACATATGTACAGAGCATTGAACAGCTTTCGTTCGGTTGGTTTCGAGAAAGTTGGCGGAAGGGCCGGTTTTGAAGTCCCTTCTGATGAAAAAGGACTGAAGACGAGGAAGGAGGATGAAAATGAAAATGTTCAAAACCTGAATTTGCGCTACAATCTCTGGAGCTATCTGCAATACGAGATCATTGTAGCTAGAGAATATGCTGCCATTGCTTATTATTGGTGGAAGGACTGGATCTAACAGTTCGCTTTGATGCTCAAAGTGAACAGAGGCAAGAGCTAAGAAGCAAGAAACAAGTCTTAAAGTTTTTTGGTTTCAGGGGTTAGGGAGGTTAAGGGGTTTCTTTAGTCCCTTCGATCCTTCGGCAAGCTCAGGACAACGCTTCGCTCAGGGCGGCGCTTTATTCTTTAGTCTTTGTTCCTTTGTTCCTTTGTTCCTTTGTTCCTTTGTTCCTTTGTTCCTTTGTTCCTTTGTTCCTTTGAGTCTTTAACCCCCCATTTCCCATTTTCTTTATATCTTGGTTTTCCTAACTGATAGCATGAAACACCTACTACTTCTCCTGTTTACTCTCTCCCTTTCAACAACTTACGCACAATATTATACTGAAAGTCTGATCACCGAAGAGGACGGACTATTGATGGATGAGGCCAACCGACTCTACCTGGATACTGCTTCAGGTATGTTGCTAGCTTCCCATGATAAGGGTATTTCTAAGATCTACGGCAAGGATATAAAGACCATTTCTATCCCTGAGTATGAATCAGAAGAGATCGAATACACTTTTGAGGTGATTAATGACCGACTATTCTTTCACCACTATGAGATCTTAGAAGATGACTATCACTATGAACCCCTACCCTTTGGTCATACTTTGGTCCAGATCACCGTTACAGATGCAGATCGAGATACGCTTGAAAAAAAGTTTGAAGCCTATAGAGACTCCAAAGGAAACTATTGGCTCAACCGAAAGAATGATGATGAAAGTTTTGAGATCATTAAGATCTCAGATGGTGACACGACTATCCTAGATTTACCCTTCAAGCACAAGATCTATTTCGAGGCTTACTTTACCGACCTCTATTCAATAGCGAAGCGTTCCACGATTTTCACCGAAGACAAAAAGGGAAATATCTGGATCGTTAGTGAAGACGATCGATTGGCTAAGATCAATATACAGACCAATGAGGTTGAGCTCACCTCCATGAAGTCTGAAAATATATTCAGGATAGCATATGATAAAAAAGGACGATTACTGATCTCTACCTATCCTACTCCTCAAAGCGAAAGCAGCATACTTCTATTTGATGAAGGAAAATTGGTCAAAAGAACTGAAATAGAAGGTTTAGGATATTTTTATAAAGGCTACGATCGTGAAGTCTATGTCTTGGGCGATAAAGACCAATTTCACTTGGTAGATGATGAGCTGGTGCTGATGGCTAAGGCCTTCTACTTCAATGATATGATGTTTGATAGCTCTGGGAATATCTATACCTGGACCTTTGATGAGGACTATTTCAATTATATCATAAAAAGGTCGGGAAGCCAGGTTGACACCATCTACCAAAGCATTGAAGATGTTACACGAATGGTTGCCGGACCTAGCGGCATCCTTTGGTTGAATAGTCCTAATGGGATCATAAAACTTCAACCTTCTTCGGTATCTAAAGAATCATACGAATTCTTAGATCCAGATAATCCAAAGAATTACTACTTCAGCCTTCAGTTGGAGAGTGGTTGGCAATTTTTCAATACCACTCAGATGATTGCCTATCACCCTGAGAAAGGAGAGAAGAAAGAGTTTGATTATATGCTCTTCGATTATTTTAAATCGACAAATGGCAAATTCTATTGTCATATGTACGATGCAAGATCTGAAGGTGAGGTGCTCAACGAGAAGTTTATTGAATTTAATCAAGACGGTAGTTTTAAAACTTTGGAGCAAACAGGACTCGATCCCTATGATTACCTTCTGAACAATGATTATTATGGTGCAATTCACAAGAATGTGTTCTATTTGAACAGCAACCAAGGAGCATACGAGAATACCGGAAGTGGATTTAAAAAGTATGCTGTACCATTTGATACGGATGATCAACTCAAAATTGACCTAATCCCCGGCTTTGCCAATTTCGCCTTATTCCATCTAGTGAGAAACCTGCTCGATCAAGAAAATAGAGAGGTGGTGGATTCCAGAATATTCAATTATAATACTCAGCAATACGAACCTATTCCTTGGAAAAAAGAGGGAGTGAACATTGATCAATTGTATAAAGGCAAGGGAGATCATTTTTTGGGCAAGGTCAAAGGGAAAGATCAAATCATTAGCTTTTACAAGGATCAATTTACTATCGTTGACATACCCAAGTCATCCATTAACGACAGTATCATCAAACCGCTCAATCGCGATCTAAGATGGCTATCTAAGCCCATCACCGATAAAGAAGGCAATTACTATTTCATGGGGGGAGTCAACGGATTGCTCTGCTTCTACCCTCAGAAAGCTGAATTCAAGCAATTCACTCAAAAAGATGGATTGGTCGGCAACAATTTGTCCCATCTCTTCTTCGATCAAGACTCTACCCATCTCTATCTCTTATCCTACGAAGGTATTCAGTCGCTAAGGATTGATAAGTTGCAAGAAGGCAAGCTTTCTCAAGTCGACTTTTACTCAAGAAGTCAGGGAATACAATCAATCACCAGACATCATTGGCAAAATGATACTACTCTGATCCTACACCAAGAAAAAGGATATCTCACGCTCTCGCTTGGAAAGAAAAAAGAGAATTCATTGTCGCTGATCTTAGAAGGAATTGAGATCAACTCAAATAAGGTGAATTGGAGTGAATATGAGAACAAGATAGTTGAGGCGGGACTCTTTTCTTATCCCAGCAATTTTGAATTGGATTACAATGAAAATAGGATCAAGTTCAATTTTCAAGCAATCGACCATTTCTCAACAAGCTCAGCTCAATACTATCACCAATTAGTGGGAGTTGATCGATCCTTCATCAAAAGTGCCTATGGTGAAGCTACCTATCAAAATCTACCTTCAGGAGACTATAACTTTGAAGTATATGCCATAGACAAACTGGGTCATAAGAGCAATACCATCAGCCTGTCTTTTAAAGTGCTCAAGCCTTTCTATCAAGAGGTGTGGTTCATTTTCTTATGTAATGTGGCTCTTTTTGTTCTCTTTTTTGGTTTTTACAAATGGAGAGTAAGGGCCTTAAAGAGGCGTCAGGAAGTATTGGAAGGAATGGTTAAAGAAAAGACCATTGAACTGGAAGAAGAAAAAAACCTCGCACTAGAACAGAGAGATATCATTGAAGAGAAGAACCGAGAGATCACCGATAGTATAAGCTACTCCAAACGATTGCAAGATTCCATCCTTCCCCCCTTGGAAGAGATCAGTGAGGCCCTACCGGACAGCTTTGTATGCTTTCTTCCCAAGGATATTGTCAGTGGCGACTTCTATTGGTTTGAGGAAGTGGATGGCACCAAATTCATTGCTTGTGCCGATTGTACCGGTCATGGAGTTCCCGGAGCCATGGTGAGTTTGGTCTGTGCCAATGCTTTGAACAGATGTGTGAACGAATTTAAGATTTATGATCCGGCCAAGATCCTCGATACAGCTAGAAAGCTGATCATTCGCACCTTTCAAAAGAGCGGCACCAACGTAAAGGATGGAATGGATATATCACTCTGCGCCATCAAGGGAAACAAACTGACCTATGCGGGAGCTTTCAATCCTGTTCTGGTCATTAGGGATAAGGATAAACCCATTCCCAAGTTTGAAAAAGCTAGGGCTCTGGAGGAAAATGATGAGCTTCAGATCTTTGAGGTCAAAGCCGACAAGCAACCGGTGGGTCTAATGGATGAAATGTCGGAGTTTGAGCAACATGAGTTCGAGGTCTATGAGGGCGACACTTTTTACCTTTTTTCCGATGGAATTGTCGATCAGTTTGGAGGGGGATCAGGTAAGAAACTCAAAGCCCCCAATTTTAGAAAGATCTTGCTCTCTTTTCAAAGCATGAGCATGCAAGAGCAGAAAGAGAAGATCGAGAGCGAGTTCAATAAATGGAAAGGAAATTTAGAGCAGATCGATGATGTTTGTGTCATAGGTGTTCGTGTTTGATTCTCAAACTTGAACAGAAGCAGGAAGCAGGAAGCAAGAAACAAGACTTAAAGTTCCTTCTTATGATCATTATTAGCAGAATTATTTTGGGATAATGGGTGTGTCTTTAGTTTTTAGTCTTTAGTCTTTAGTCTTTCTCCCTTTGTTCCCCTTCGATCCTTCGGCAAGCTCAGGACAATGCTTCGCTCAGGGCGACGCTTTGTTACTTTGTTACTTTAACTATTTGAATATCGCTAGATGCATCATTATGCACTTTACTTTCGTCTATTTAAAAATCCCTTTGATCTTAATCTATGCGATTTATATTCTACCACCTCCATTCATTCCTTTCATTCAAATCTCTTACTCAACTATTTTTAATTCTATTATCTTTTCAAGGAATAAGTCAAACACAAAGAGGTATAGACATTCCCGGTGAGGATCCTATGGATAATGCTGGAATAAGTGTTAGTCTAGGTGATCCGAATACAGTTGCAATAGGTGCTCCTTTAAATCCTGGTTTTACTCCAAATGCCGGACATGTAAGAGTCTTTCAATGGTCGGGCAATAGATGGCAGCAAAAAGGAGTAGATATAGATGGAATAAATGTATCTGACGAATTTGGTCACTCGGTAAGTATGGCTGGTCCAGACAGGATAGCAATTGGTGCCAAAGGTGGTGGTAGAGTTTATGTATATAGATGGACCGGCACATCTTGGAGCTTATATGGAGGTCCATTTAATGGAAGGAGTTCCAATGATTACTTTGGCTTTGCCGTCAGTATGCCAAATCAGAATGCAGTTGGTATTGGTGCTTATCTCCAGAATTATATTAGAGTAAATGTATACAATGGGCTTACATGGACCAGAAGGGGCTCAGATATAAATGGGAGCACCGGTGATGAATTTGGACGCTCAGTTTCTATGCCAAATAGCCACGTAATTGCAATAGGGGCTACTAAACCTTCTGCAGCTGGGTTTGCTAGAATAATGAGATGGGATGGAACAAGATGGATTCAAAAAGGATCAGACATTTTAGGCGAAAACAATTCAGACCATTTTGGTTTTTCTATTTCAATGCCAACAGAGAATACTCTCGCTGTAGGAGCTCCATTTAATGATCAAAATGGCTCTGCCTCAGGGCATGCTAGGGTGTTCGACTGGAACGGAAGTGCTTGGGTGCAAAGAGGTTTGGATATTGATGGCGATTCAACTAATGATAGACTTGGCTATAGTTTGAGCATGCAAGACTCTTTGACTGTTGCAGTTGGAGCGTATCAAGCTACTGGCGCTCACTATAAGTCCGGAATTGTAAGAGTCTTTCGATGGAATGGTTCGAGTTGGGTTCAGCAAGGCTCTGATCTATCCGGAAAGGCACCGCACATTAACTTTGGCAGATCAGTATCTATGGTTCAGGGATCAATTGCAGCTGGTTCTCAGAGAGGTGCAGGTCCATTTTCGGGACTGACAGCTATTTATGATACATGCGGAATTACTTTGAACAGACAAGTGATCTTTTCTCTCCCCCCTACAATAACATCAGCACAATCCAATGCTACATATCAATGGTTGGATTGCAATAACAACTATGCTGAATTGGTAGGTGAAACGGCAAGTTTCTTAGTACCTCCCGCTTCTATTGGAAGTTATGCGGTAGAAATTAGAGTGGGTAATTGTGTTGACACATCAGTTTGTTACAATTACAACTCTGTATTTGTAAGGGAGAACCTCCAAAATTCTGCACTAAAAATTTACCCCAATCCTACAAATGGAAAGTTTCAAATAGATTTCGGAGATGAAGTCAATTCATTAAAAGTCGTGATCAGAAATATACTTGGAGAGGAAGTTTTAAGGAAAGAAATCGCTGGAACAAATACTTATGAATTCGAACTAAACGGAAATGCAGGTCTGTACTTTGTCGAGCTTATTGACCAAAGCTCTAATAGTAGACGATTTAAAGTGATTAAAAAGTAGGTTGTTAAAGATTCAAGGGTGGTTAGGTATCCTTCTTATTTCTTAACTATTTCTCCCTTTGCTCCTTTGCTCCTTTGCTTATTTGTTTAATTGAGAAAAGAGCCAGCTTTCCTTAACCGGGACGATCCAATTGCTTTCCATTTCGGCTTTGGTAGCCACCAGATTGTTGAAGATATAGGCCTCTTCAGAAAACTCTCCCGATACTAGCTGATCCCTCAAGTCGTTCATATGGATGATTTCCACCTTTTGTTCCTTTCCTTCTTTCTTTATTTGCTCTTTTGAATACGCTATTTGCATGCGGTCGAACAAATTGATCCCAAAGGCTTTCTCTACTTCTTTCATAAAATGAACAGAACTATCGATGGAGCAACCACTGGCCTTCACTTGAGCCTCATCGGCAAACAGGACTATGAATCGCTTGAAGAAGACTTCCATAGCGGCATGCAAAGCAGTTCCATGGGTGGCCCAATTGGCGATAAAGCGCTTTCCGGCTTCTCTGATCTGAGCAACTTCTTCTTCTGATAGTTCTCTGTTCGATTGGTAGATCCAAACTCTTGAGTTGGGGGAAAGGTCTTGGTAATTCATGAGGTAAAGGTATTGATTGTTTGATTGTCTTGATTGTCTTGATTGGATGATTGTCTTGATTGGATGATTGTCTTGATTGTTGGGTTGTCTTGATTGGATGATTGTCTTGATTGTTGGATTGTCTTGATTGATAGCAGTTCGTCAGGCTGAGCGGAGTCGAAGCCACTTACATATTGCAAACCATTCATTTTATTCAATATTTTTAGAGAAAAAATTTAGTTTTTTTTGAATCAAAACATCAATCAATGGTCAAAAATGGCTTCGACTCCGCTCAGCCTGACATTCCATATAAATTCAACCACCATGAAACTAGCCCTACACCTAGCTCTCTTTTCTATGCTTCTCTTAGCATGCTCGCAGAATGAGAAAGAAGAGATCGTTCAAGAAATAACTGAAATTGAAACTACTGAGACTACAGATGGTTTTGACTCGACCTTAGCAGCGAAATACGGAGCTGACGCCTACGGAATGAAAACCTATGTAATGGCCTTTTTGAACCGAGGTCCGAACAGACCTAAAGACTCTGCCCAATCTGCCGAGCTGATGCGTGCACACTTAGATAATATTGGTCGCTTGGCTAAGGAGGGGAAACTTGTTCTTGCCGGTCCTTTCTACGGAGATGGTGACCTGAGAGGGATCTATATATTCGATACAGATAATATCGACACAGCCAGAGCATATACAGCTACAGATCCTGCGATCATTTATGGAAGTCTGGAAATGGAGTTGATCAAATGGTATGGAAGTGCCGGACTAATGGCTATACCGGAGGTTCATAAGAAGATTTCCAAAGAAGAGGTTTAAGAGGTTAAAGTGGTTGCTGGGGTTACAGGATTAAAAGGAATTTAGGTGGTTTCTAGCATCTAACTTCCAGCATCTGGCTTCCTTTTATTCCACTGAGTTTCTCAGAGGATATCACAGAGTTTCTCAGAAAAAAGATCCCTCCAGATTCTAGATTCCAGATTCTAGATTCTAGCGAAAAACTTGTTTCACAAGTTTTTCGCCTCAGCTATCAGCTCCGCCAGATCATACCCCTTGATCTTATCCTCTTTCTCTTTGTTCTTCACTCCATCCGTCATCATGGTCCTGCATAAAGGACAGCCCACCGAAACGATATCC
>JAUIGQ010000092.1 GCA_030429925.1 Bacteroidia bacterium
GTTTGGGAAGCTGTATCAGACTCAATTGTTGTTACTTATCCTCACGGAGGAGAATCATTTGTACCTGGAGAATCTGAAACAATTCGATGGGATGCAATAGGCAATGGTGGCACTTTCAATGTAGAATACAGCACGAACAATGGTGCTACTTGGAGTTCAATTGGTTTAGCTTCCGGAAGTATTCGCTACAGGAACTGGACCGTACCAAATATTACCAGTGGAGATGTATTGGTAAGGGTTAGCAGAAGCGGAAATGTTACAGGGGTTTCTAACAATACCTTTAGCATAATGCGACAGCCTACCGGTCTATCTGTTCAGTATACTTGTCCGGATTCAGTACAATTGAGCTGGAATGCACCTCCGGGAGCCATTGAATACGATATTTATCAGCTAGGTCCTATGTTCATGGATTCTATTGGAACCACTACAGCTGATACTTTTAAA
Source organism: Bacteroidia bacterium (assembly GCA_030429925.1). GTDB lineage: Bacteria > Bacteroidota > Bacteroidia > Flavobacteriales_E > Vicingaceae > UBA1494. The sequence goes on from JAUIGQ010000092.1 coordinate 445, forward strand.
TTATACAATTTAAATCTAGCCAATGAGAATTGGTGGGCTGTAAGAGCCAAAGGGAATGGCATCACAGGAAGAAGAACATTAGCCAGACTTGTTCCAAACATTGTAACTAACTGTCCGGTTGATTACGACCTTGCCATCGACCAAATTGTTGAGCCTTCAGCCAATTATATTCAAGGATGTGGGCCTGCCGGAAAGTTCCCGGTAAGGATCTTAGTAAGCAATAAAGGTGATAGTACATTAAGAAATATCCCTGTAAAATTAAGGGCAGGATCTACCGTTTATTTAGATACGATTCCTGGGCCAATTGCACCAAACGCAAACCAGTTCTTCACTTTCAGCGACTCAGTTTTGGCAGGAACTCCAGGCAACCTAAATATTAGTGCGATCAATGACTTTAGTCTTGATGCGAATCAAGTTAATGACTCAATTGGCAAAACGGTTACAGTGATCAGCAGCACTGTATTCACTGTTCCTTATTCCAATAATTTTGAGAATTTCAATGTTTGTGCAACAACTAATAATTGTGGTGGAACTACTTGTGTTTTAAATGGTGGCTGGACCAATGTAAGCAACAGTTATGATGCTCACGATATGAGAGTTGATTTTGGTGGTACTCCTTCAACAAGCACAGGTCCATCTGTAGATCACAATCCTGGTACAAGCACCGGAAAATACATTTATGCTGAAGCTTCCAACGGTTGTGTTGGTGTTGATTCAGAGATCTTGACACCCTGCTTCGACTTGAGTGGTACTATTGCACCTGAATTCAGTTTCTGGTATCATATGTATGGTTCAAGCATGGGCATTCTGAGAGCTGATCTTTTAACTCCAAACGGTTGGGTGTATAACATCTTCACTCCTCTTTTTGGAAACAAGGGAAATCAGTGGCTACAGCAAACCGTCGATCTCTCTAACTATATAGGACAAACTGTGAGTATTCGTTTTAGAGTAACTACCGGCTCAAGCTTTTACAGTGATCTAGCTTTAGATGATGTACAATTGATCGATAGAGGGGTTGGAATCGCTAATGTTGAGAATGATGAATACAAATTATTCCCAAATCCAACAAGCGGATTGTTCAATGTGCAATTCAAAGAAGGTAGTATAGGAGAGCTAAGGATCTTCGATCTTCAAGGAAGAAATGTATTCACTTCCTATGAAAGTAGCTCTAATGCAGAATTGGATTTGAGCCAATTAGATAAAGGGATCTACATTATTGAATTCGAAGAAGGAAGAAGGGAAAAGATCATCATTCAATAATTAAACTGAATTAATAGAGCCCTCCGATCAAATCGGGGGGCTTTTTTATTTATAGGCTCTTATCTTTACACTCTTCAAATGAAGACTCCAAAATTCAATAGCGATCAGATCCCGTTGATGGAGGCCTTTTACACCCTTCAAGGTGAAGGATCTCATAGCGGTAGGGCGGCATATTTTATTAGGCTGGCTGGATGTGATGTAGGTTGTCATTGGTGCGACGTAAAAGAAAGCTGGGAGATTGGAGAGAAACAGATCTCCTCAATAAATGAGATTGTAGAAAAGGCAAGCTCATACCCTTCTCGCTTTGCAGTTATAACCGGAGGAGAACCATTGATCTATGACCTCAATCCACTATGCAAGGCCTTGATAGACCATGGATTTGAATTGGCAATTGAAACTTCTGGGGCCTTCGAGCTAAGCGGTAAGTGGCACTGGATTTGTCTATCGCCCAAAAAAAGAATGAAACCGAAGGAAGAGATCTACAAAAAGGCCGATGAGCTAAAAGTTGTTATTTACAACAAGGATGATCTAAAATGGGCTGAGGAAGAAAGAAGTAAGGTTTCAAAAAAATGCAAACTATATCTTCAACCGGAATGGAGCAAAGAAGAAAAGATGAAAGAATTGATCATCAACTATATCAAAGAAAATCCCGAATGGCGGATCAGCATTCAAAGTCACAAATATTTAGACATCCCATGAGATCAATACTATTACTCATTGCAATTTTCATTCTCCTATCAGGATGTGCAACTGCTCAATCTTATACCAGCGGTAATAAAAAAGCCATTAAGTTATTTGAAGAAGCTCAAGCCCTCTATCATCAATACAAACTTGGGGAGGCTGAAAAATTATTGAATGATGCATTGTCTAAAGATGCTGAATTCGTTGAAGCTCAAACCTTGCTATCCTATGTTCTGATCGACAAAGGAGAATATGAGGAAGCGGAAAAGAGTTTTAGAAGAGCCATTGAGATTGACGAAGATGCCATACCCAACAACCTATTCTTTTTAGGCCAATTGGTTTTGAATGACGGAAAGTATGAAGAGGCAAAATCCTTTTTAGATCGCTTTTTAGAGAAGGGTGGTGTAAATGAGAACATGAGACAAAAAAGTAGGGATGCCTTGGAAAAAATTGACTTTGCAATTTCAGCCATGAACAATCCTGTTAAATTCAACCCTATCAATTTAGGTCCGGGAATCAACAGTGAGCATGCAGAATATTTCCCATCCTTAACAGTTGACGAAGCTACAATACTTTTTACCCGAAGACTCCCAAGTCCGAATTCACCTCAAGGATTTAATGAGGACTTCTTCATGGCACACAAAGAGAATGGAGAATGGAACCAAGCCTATAATATTAGCAAACCGATCAACACAGAATTCAATGAGGGAGCCCCTTCTCTTTCAGCTGATGGACAATTACTTATTTTCACCGCTTGCGAGTTATATGGGAATTATGGAGGAGATCGTTTGGGTCTTGGCAGCTGTGATCTATTTTACAGTCAGAGACAAGGCAAGAATTGGACTGCACCTTATAATCTAGGTCCTACCATCAACAGCAAGCATTGGGAAACTCAACCTTCTTTTTCTGCGGATGGAAAGACCCTTTACTTCATACGTGGCATTAGAGATAGAAGTGGAAACAGAAATGGTAATATCTATATTTCTGAACTGAATCAGGATCTCATGTGGAGTAAACCTGTTCCACTAAGCAGCACCATCAACACTCCCTTAAATGAAGAGTCTGTCTTTATTCACCCAGACGGACAAACCCTTTATTTCTCTTCGGATGGACACCCGGGAATGGGAGGGTTGGATATTTTCATGAGCAGGAAAGATGAAAACGGAAATTGGTCTAAACCTATCAATTTGGGATATCCTATTAATTCTTTTAGGAATGAAAATAGTCTGCTCGTTGCCTCCGACGGAAGAACAGCCTTCTTTGCATCAGACAGAGATGGAGGTTACGGAGATCTTGATTTGTATAAATTCGAGCTTGACACTTCTTTCAGCCCTAAGCAAGTAAGCTATTTTGCAGGAAAGATCTACGATTCAGAGACCAAAAAGACCTTAGATGCAAGATTTGAATTGATCGATCTTAAAACGGCAAAAGTGGCTGTTGAATCTTATTCAGATCCAACAAATGGGGAATTCTTAGTTACCCTTCCTGCCGGAAAAGAATATGCATTGAACGTTTCAAAGGATGGCTATTTGTTCTATTCTGAGAATTTCTCTCTAGGAGAAAGCTCAGCAAATGAACCAAGAAAAGAGGATATCCCATTAAGTCCAATAAAGTTGGGTGAAAAGATCGTATTGAAGAATATTTTCTTTGAAACAGCAAAATTTGACCTCAAGGAAAAATCCAAAGTTGAACTAGACAAGTTGATCCAATTCCTGAATGACAATCCAACCATAAAGATCAAGGTACTAGGGCATACTGATAATGTAGGTTCTGATGCCTCCAATAAAGTTCTTTCGGATAACAGAGCTCGCTCAGTATCCGAGTATTTAATTAAGAATGGGGTTGATCAAGCGAGGATCCAATCCGAAGGTTTTGGCTCTGCTCAACCCATTGCAGACAACTCTACTGAAGAAGGACGGGCCAAAAATAGAAGAACTGAGTTTGAGATAGTGGGAATGTAAATTCCATCTCCCGACAAAATACCCTAGTCGAAATCAGAAAGTTTTATTTTCTTTATAGGATCAATTAGCACCCTACGGTTATGATCCGAACTATTTTCAAGTCAAAAGAACCCATTTCTGCTGCTGTTTTAGCTCATGATGAATATTTCAATTTATTGAGAAGCAAAGAGTATTCAAGATTGGATGAACAGGGACAAACCTATTTGGATTATACCGGTGGTAATCTGTATGCCCAATCACAATTAGATCAGCATTTCAGCACACTTAGAGACAATGTTTTAGGCAATCCCCACTCTACCAACCCAACTTCTCAGCTAGCTACCAAGATGGTTGAAGAAGCCAGACAAAAGGTGATCGAGTTCTTCAATGCTGAAGATTATTATTGCATATTCACGCAAAATGCATCCGGCGCTCTGAAGATCATTGGTGAGTGTTATCCTTTCGAAAAAAATGGAAAGTTTCTACTCTTTACAGACAATCATAATTCAGTAAATGGAATAAGAGAGTATTGCAATAATGCAGGAGGCTCGCACACTTATGTCCCAATGATCTTTGAGGACTTGAAAGTATCTACTGAAGACTTGCAAAAGGAGCTTTCTACCTCTGATGCAGAAAATAAACTATTCGCCTTTCCCGCTCAATCAAATGTATCCGGAGTAAAGCACGATCTAAATTGGATAAAGATTGCTCAAGAAAAAGGATGGGATGTTCTGCTAGATGCAGCTGCCTTTGTTCCTACTTCAAAACTAGATCTTAAGGTTTACAAACCTGATTTTGTCTCCATTTCTTTCTATAAGATATTTGGCTACCCTACAGGCTTAGGCTGCCTATTGGTCAAAAAAGGATCATTCAATAAATTGAGGAAAAGGTGGTTTGCAGGAGGTACTGTTTCCTTCGCATCCTCGGTTTCAGCTACTCATGTTCTAATTGACAATCATGAAAGATTTGAGAATGGAACTATCAATTATCTAGACATCCCTGCTCTTAAAATTGGCCTGGATTACATTGAGTCGATTGGAATAGAAAGAATCAATGAAAGAGTGAATTCTCTGGCCAACCATATCTTCTTTCAACTTAAAGAGCTTAAGCATTCAAATGGAAATGCTCAACTGGATCTGTTCGGACCATCTGATAGATCAAATACAGGTGGGACGATCATAATGAATTTCAAAGATCCGGATGGTAATAAGATTCCTTTTGAAGAAATTGAACAACTAGCCAATAGACAGAATATATCTATACGATCGGGATGCTTCTGCAATCCGGGTCTGGATGAAACTAATTATTGTATTTCCAATGAAGAGATACAAGGCTACTTCAGTAGTTCAGAGTACACCAATGTGAATGAACTGGTGAAAAGATTATTCAGGCTTAGGGGAGCCACAAGACTTTCTGTAGGCATTGCAACAACTCTTAAAGACCTGGAAAAGTTTATAAACTTTGCAAAGAGTCTGAAGGATAAGAAACTGAATTAGATTATTAGCTTTCTTTAACAGGCTCTATTAGAATAAGATGTGAAGATGTTCGTTATTCGTTCAATCTTCAATTCAACATGATCATGCAAACCGATAACAAACGTCTTGTCAAAACCATTCTGCTTCTTGAAGCTCTACTTTTGATCCCTTTTCTGGGAATGCAATTTTCATCAGAAGTCAATTGGAGCAGTTCAGACTTCATCTTAATGGGCTTTATGCTCCTTACCCTGTCAATACTGATTGAAACTGTTTTGAGATTGATCAAGAAACAAACCAGTAGAATTCTCTTTATTGGAATTTCCATTCTCTTATTTCTGATCATATGGACTGAACTGGCTGTTGGATTATTTGGCAGCCCCTTTGCCGGAAGCTGACCCGTGAAGCTAAAGAACCTACAATTAAGACTTATCGAATATGGTAGCTCAGAGTGGAAAGCCGCTGTAGCTCTTCGAGAGAAAATATTACGAATTCCATTAGGTCAAAGCTTTTCCAGAGAGGAATTAAAGCTTGAAGAACAACATCTTCATATTGGTTGCTACATGGAAGATCATCTAGTAGGGACAGCTGTTCTAGTTCCTGAAAATGACCTTCAAAAGGTTCAGAGAGTAGCTGTTGAGGAGAGGCTTCGAAACCTAGGTATTGGTGCAAGAATGATGTATTTCTGTGAGGAGACCAGCAGGGAGAAAGGTGCGAAGAAGATCTATTGTCATGCCAGAGATAGTGCTGTTAAGTTCTACTCTTCTATAGGGTACAAAAAAGAAGGTGAGTACTTCCCGGAAGACGGGATCCCTCACCTTAAAATGTACAAGGAGCTATAAACTATCGTTGTAGATAGATAGATCCTCTTATTTCTCTACTTCCAATCCTCACTATGTAGAAATAGGTTCCTTTGGCAGCATTACCTCCTTTGAGAGTCCTACCGTCCCAACCGTATTGTCCAATATTAGAATCGAATACTTTATCACCCCATCTATCAAATACCAAGAATTCAACACATCCAACGAATTCACCATCAAAACCGGGGTTGAAGATATCATTGATCCCATCACCATTTGGTGTAAATACATTGGCATCAGTGAATTTGAATATTTCATCAAAGGTCATTGGAGGAATACTCATAGAGGTGGAGTCTGAGCAGCTTGCATTTGACCCCAGTAAGCTTATGGTGTTCTCTATGGTATAATCCAATGCAAAATCCGGCTCAAAATCATTGGATCTTGGAATACCATTCAATTTCCATTGATAGTTATCGGTCAAGGTAGAATTATTCGATAGTTCAAGAACAGCATCTTCACATCTTGGACTTACATTATAGTCAAAGGCAACATTCGGAATTGGTTTGATCCTCAATAGAAGACTATCAACATCCACACATCCTCTTTGATCTTCAACTCTTACTTGATACTTGGTAGTTACCAAAGGAGAAGCCATTGGAGAAGCAATGTTTGTATTGCTTAATCCTGCAGATGGAGACCAAACATATGAAACGGTTGTTGGGTCCTCCACATCAATATCAACTGTCAATTGAATACTATCACCGTAACATACGGCCGTATCATTCGGGTTGAAATCAATATTGAACACTCTTATGAAGGTTGTATCTGTATCAATACATCCATTTCCGTCAGTTCCATAAACCACATAATTGGTACTCACATCAGGACTAGCTATTGGATTGGCAATCTGAGGATCGTTCAAGTTTGAACTAGGTATCCAAGTATAAGCAACTGCACCTGTTGCATTCAACTGAACAGTTCCTCCCTTGCAAATTGAAGTATCAACAGTTGAAATAACAGTAGGAAGTGGATTAACAGTAACCTCAACCGTATCATAATTGATACACCCAAATGGATCTGTAACACTTAAATAATAGGTCGTGGAAGTCAAAGGATATGCTTTTGGAGTAGAATCACTCACACTAGACAATCCTATGCCTGGTGACCAGCTGAAAATACCATCTGTTGGACCTGTTGGTATTCCACCAAGTGTAACAGTATCATTCAAACATAATTCAGCATCAGCTCCTGCATCTGCAATTGGCAGCGGATGGATAGTAATGGTCTTGACTATAGAGTCAATACATCCCAGATCAGTTGTCACGATCAACCTCACATCAAAGTCCCCTGAAGTGGTATACTGATAAGCCGGATTCTGCAACACACTAGTGCCATTTCCATCCCCAAAATCCCAATCCCAAGACTGGATACCGGAATAATTCAAAGCAGTTTGATCAGTAAAGGCAGCAAAATCTCCGAAACAAGTAGCATCTACCATAAAGTCGACTTGTGGAAGTTCATTCACATTCACACGCACAGTATCATAAGCATTACAACTGTTCACATCTGTAATGGTTACCACATAATTTGTTGTATCATCAGGCGAAGCCATTGGGTTCGGTGAAGTAGGGTCAGACAAGCCTGCTGAAGGAGTCCATAAATAGGTCACTCCCGCCGGCCCAGTCGGAGATCCACCGATCATTACTGAATCACCTTGACAAATGGTCTGATCAGCACCTGCATCTACCAAAGGAGCCGGTTGTACTGTAATTTGAACAACATCTGCACTGCTACATCCATTGACATCAGTTACTGTTACTACGTACACAGTAGTGATACTTGGGAAAGCCCTCGGATTGGCGGCTGTTGGATCATCTAAGGATGTAATATTATCCCATTGGTAGGTAGATCCGGCAGGCCCGGTTGGCGTGCCACCGAGAACAATAGTGTCGTTCTCACATATGACCTGATCAACTCCGGCGTTTGCAACAGGCAGAGGATTAACCGTAACTGTCATTGAAGAAGTCTTCGTACAGCTATTTTGATCCGTTACTGTTACAGTGAATATGGTGGTAGTGGTTGGGTCAGCTGTAGGATTAGCAATGGTAGCATCATCTAGATCTGTAGCATTATCCCACAAATAAGTTACCCCCGGTGTTGATGAAGTTGGAGCACCACCAATTTGTACATTATCGCCTTCACAGATCACCTGATCAGGACCGGCATCTGCAGTTGGAAGAGGATTAACAACGATCTGAACTTGATCTGTATTGGTACATCCATTCTGATCTGTTACTGTAACTGTATAAGTAGTCGTGGCAGTAGGTGTTGCAATCGGATTGGCCAAGGTTGGATCATTCAAGCTAGTTGGATTGTTCCAAGCATAGGTAGCATTTACTGCAGTTGACGTTGGACTTCCACCAAGTGTGATAGGAGAGTTCAAGCAAACAAACTGCGGACTAACTCCTGCATCAGCATCAGGGATCGGGTTCACTGTTATTACAATATCATCTGTATCTGTACAGCCATTGATATCCGTAACTGTAACTGTATAAGTAGTTGTAACTGTAGGTGTCGCAGTTGGATTGGCTAGAGTAGCATTGTTCAAACTTGCTGCATTATCCCATAGGTAGGTAGATCCTCCTGGACCGGTTGGGGATCCACCGATCACTCTACTTTGGCCTGCACAAATACTTCTGTCTACCCCAGCATCAGCTGTAGGAAGTGGATTCACTGTAATGGTCATATCATCTGTTTCTGTACATCCATTTGGATGGGTAACAGTGACAGTATAAGTAGTGGTAACACTTGGGCTCGCTGTAGGATTTGCTGCAGTTGCACTGCTTAGAGTTGCAGCATTATCCCACAAGAAGGTAGCACCAGTAGTTGTTGATGTAGGAGAACCTCCAATTGTAATTGAAGATAGATCACAAACTGTAAAATCAGGTCCTGCATCTGCATCCGGACGAGGTAAGACAGTTATCAATACCTGATCTGTATTCGTACACCCATTTCCATCAGTAACAGTTACTGTGTAAGTTGTAGTTAGAGTTGGAGTGGCAATAGGATTGGCAACATTTGCACTACTCAGACTAGCGGCATTGTCCCATAAGAATGTAGCACCTGCTGGTCCTGTAGGAGTACCACCCAAAGTTGCGTTATCTCCTTCACAA
>JAUIGQ010000093.1 GCA_030429925.1 Bacteroidia bacterium
ACTTGGTTAAAACGTTCAATGGCTTTTTCGTACTGCCCCGATTGAATTGCAAAATAACCCAAATTTGTGATAGCATCCACGTTTTCAGGGTCAATATTTAACACTTCCTTCAACATTCCTATACCTTTCATTGGCATTTCACCTAAAATGGCAGCCCCTTCAACATATGCAACACCTAATGCTGTCTTTGCCTGAAGCATATCAGGATCGAGGCTCAAAGCCTCTTCATAAGAACTAACAGCACCTTTCAGCATTGCTTGGGATGAATTCTTTGATAATCGGAATGCCTTAAAATAGTTATCACCGGCCAACATCCAATTGTTTGGGGTAGGCACAGTTTCAGCTTTCTTCTTAGTGAATAGTGAAACGTAAGGCGGCAAATTCTCTTTGATGCAAAGCTGGATCAGGCTGTCATACGCATCTAATCTGGCTTGATTGTCAGCGATCTTGTCGGCTTTATCAGCCTCCGTTTCAATTCTTTTCTTGAGCTCCGGATTGGCAGCCAATGACTCCTCCCAGATCTCGTCTTTATTTGCTCCTTCATTGGAACTTACTTCATGCTCATGCCCTTCATGGGATCCTTCCACATGCTCTTCTGCATCATGAGACACTGCATCCTTACTTTCTGTTCTAGGCGAGAACCATAAAATTAAGGCAAGAAAAACTCCTGCTAGAACTAGCAGGAGTTGTATCATTCGTCGTTTCGACATTCTTACTTGGTCTTAACGTTTTCCTTTACTTTCTCTACAAAGCTTTTTGAAGGCTTAAAAGCTGGTATATAATGAGCAGGAATGATCATTGTAGTGTTTTTTGAAATGTTTCTTCCGGTCTTCTCAGCTCTCTTTTTAGTGATGAAACTTCCAAATCCTCTTAGGTAAACATTCTCACCTTTTTCCAATGAAGTTCTGATAGAATTCATAAACTCTTCTACAGTTGCTTGAACTGCTACTTTTTCTACTCCTGTTGTCTCAGAAATCTCTGCTACGATATCCGCTTTAGTCATCTTTAAGTTAATTTTGTTTTGGTTAAGGTTCCTCTTGCAGAACGATAGTGTTTTGATCGCAAGAAATTATTTATGGGTCACAAAGATAAGGATAAAGAGAAGTTCAATTTTCTAATTATCACATAGTTAGCTATATATTTAGACGATTTGGAAAAATTCATAGACCAATGTGAAGATTTTCCCCGTGAGTTGATTCGCTGGTATAGTTCAAACCGACGAAATCTTCCTTGGAGAGACACAAATGACCCTTACAAGATTTGGCTGTCTGAGATCATTTTACAACAAACAAGGGTTGCTCAAGGAATGGACTATTACAATAAGTTCGTTAGCAAGTACCCCAAAGTAAATGATCTTGCCGCAGCTACTGAGGAAGAGGTTCTAAAGGATTGGCAAGGACTGGGTTATTACAGTCGTGCCAGGAACTTACATCACAGCGCCAAGATGATCGTTGAGGAGCACAGTGGTGAATTCCCCGATGAATACAATTCTATTATAAAACTTAAGGGAGTAGGAGAATATACCGCAGCGGCCATTGCTTCCTTTGCTTTCAATCAGGATTATGCCGTATTGGACGGTAATGTATTCCGACTCTTGTCTCGTTTCTTCGGGATCAAAACACCCATTGATAGTACTCAAGGAAAAAAGGAGTTTTCAAAACTTGCGCAATCATTGGTTCCAAAAGATGATGCTGCTACATACAATCAAGCCATAATGGAGTTCGGTGCTCTGCAATGTACTCCTGTTAATCCTGATTGCTCATCTTGTCCGCTTCAATCAAAATGCTTTGCCTACGAGCACGACATCATCAAAGATCTTCCACTGAAAGAGAAGAAAGTGAAGGTTCAAGATCGATTCCTAAACTACCTGATCATTCAGAGTTCAGATCAACTGCTTCTCAACAAAAGGACCCAAGAGGGAATATGGAAAAACCTTTTCGACTTCCCACTAATAGAAAGCTCAAGTAGTTTAAAGTACCTGGAACTAGAAAAAAATAAAGACTTCATATCCATCTTCAAAGAGACTGACTTTAGCCTGGAAGCTGAAAGTGATGAGCGCAAACATCTGCTTAGTCACAGAAGACTCTATTGCAAATTCTACCATTTTAAGGTAGATGAATTTAGCACTGATCTTTTGTCGAAATACCGAGCTGTTCCCGTCTCTGAGCTTCCTCAATATCCTGTTCCCAAATTAATCGAGAATTATTTAGGAGAAGAGACCAATTTGCTATCTTTGTTTAAATAATCTTTACGGAAGAATATGGCGGGAGTAAACAAAGTAATATTAGTTGGCAATCTAGGAAAAGACCCTGAAGTAAGACATTTAGAGAATGGGGCAACAGTAGCCAACTTTCCAATCGCTACCACGGAATCATACAAAGACAGGAACGGAAACAGACAAGAACAAACCGAATGGCACAATATAGTGTTGTGGAGAGGCTTGGCTGATATTGCTGAAAAATATCTCAGAAAAGGAAATCAGGTTTATATAGAGGGCAAGTTGCGCAGTAGATCATGGGAAGACAAAGAGGGTAACACCAGATACATTACAGAAGTGATCGGTGATAACCTTACCATGCTGGGAGGAAGAAATGATGGCGGAGAAAGTGCAGCTCCTAAAAGCAGTCCGGCTGCTGAACCGGCAAACACAGTTCAAGATGATGAGGATGACGATCTGCCATTCTAAATATCTGGGATGCTCGAATCTAAAAAGAGCTTCCTTATTGTTGAATTAAGCTCTAGACTTTGGAAGACCCCTTTGAACGCTTAAATCACTTTCTAATTCTTCTCAATTTTTCTGCAACTCAAGCTGAAGTTTTTGCAATAGTCATTGCATCTCTTGCAATTGTTTTCTTATTGCTTTGTTCTGCATTGGTTTCAGGCTCTGAAGTGGCCTTCTTTTCTTTAGGACCGAACGAGAAAGCTGACATTGCTGAATCTACTGAAGGAAAGACAAAGGTTTTAAGAGAACTTTTAGAAAGACCAAAAAAGCTACTTGCTACCATCTTGATTGCCAATAATTTTGTGAATGTTGGAATTGTGATCCTTTCAACCTACCTCACTGAGATGTTGATGACAGAGGATTTCCCACTTCGCTTTAAGTTCTTGATCCAAGTAGTGGTAGTAACCTTCCTTTTACTCTTGCTCGGCGAAGTTATTCCGAAGATATATGCCAACAAGCAGCCCCTTAAGCTTGCGGGCTTCATGTCTTACCCACTTTACTATATAAGGTTTATATTGAATCCTTTCAGCACTCTATTAGTGAGTTCTACTAATTTCATTGATAAGAGGATCAAGAAAAAAGGTCACAATATTTCAGTGGATGAGCTTTCGCAAGCACTTGAACTCACCTCCGACGATAGTAATGATGATGAAGATCAAAAGATCTTGGAGGGGATCGTAAAATTCGGAAATACAGATGTTAAGCAAGTAATGACCTCCAGAGTAGATGTAGTAAGCATTGAGGAGGGCATGAGCTTTCAAGAGGTTACTGACTTGATCCTTGATGCAGGTTTCTCCAGGATTCCGGTTCACAAGGAGAATTTCGACAATATTGCTGGGGTACTCTATATAAAAGATCTATTGCCCCACCTTCAAAAGAAGGAGTTCGATTGGAAGAAACTGATCAGAAAGCCTTACTTCGTTCCTGAGAACAAAAAGATCGATGACCTTCTCAGAGAATTCCAAGGGAAGAAAACCCACCTTGCCATCGTAGTTGATGAATACGGTGGAAGTTCGGGCATCATTACTCTTGAAGATATTCTGGAAGAGATCGTAGGCGATATCAGTGATGAATTTGATGACGATGATCTTTTCTACTCTAAGCTGGATGATCATACTTATGTTTTCGAAGCTAAAATAGCCTTGAATGATATGTATAGAGTGTTGGATATAGACGGGGAGGATTTTGAGAATGAAAAGGGTGAATCTGAAACACTCGCAGGGTTTGTCCTTGAACTCTTTGGAAAGATTCCCAAGAAGAACGAGAAACTAAGGTTCAAAGAATACAACCTAACTATAGAAGCGGCAGATAAAAGAAGGATCAAACGGATCAAATTGGAGATTCCTCAGATCGAAGAGCAACAAGAGCATGAAGATTAGATCAGTCCTTTTTTCATTAGTCGCACTTGCTTTAATCTCCTGCGGCTCAGACCCTGTACCCAAACCCGAGGGGTATTATCGGATCGACCTGCCTGAAAAAACATACCACAAAGTGGATAGCATTCCCTTTCCATTCAGTTTTGAGATCCCTCAATATGCCGAAGTAAATCTGAGAAGAACGATGGATGAGCCTGAATTCTTGAACATAGATTTTAGAAGATTTGGGGCGAGGTTGCACTTGAGCTATAAGCCCATTGACTCTAATGCCTATCAACTACTGGAGGATGCGAGAACCTTGGTCTACAAACATGTTGTAAAAGCCCAAGACATCAAAGAGAACCTCATCATCAATCCGGAAGTACGAGTTTTTGGAACTTATTATGAGATTGCCGGCAATGCCGCTTCAGGTGCACAATTCTACCTTACAGATAGCACTAATCATTTCTTTAGAGGTGCACTTTATTTTAATGTAGTGCCCAATTATGATTCTATTGCTCCCGTTCAAGATTTCCTAAAGGAAGATGTGGAATACCTGATAGAAAGTTTCAAGTGGACGAGGCCACAGTAGGCAATTTGAATTTGTGCATCGCAAAGACCACACTTCCCAAAAGCAAGAATGCACCCAATTGATGCAATAGACCAAGTCCGATTGGCACTGCATGAATAAGAGTGAACACTCCTAATACAAATTGCAGTATTACTGCACTCAACAGAATATTCAAAGAAGCAGTTTGACCCATGATCAGCTCAGACCTTTTTCCTTTGTAGAAGATAAATAAGATGAGTGCAACCACAGCATAGGCTAGATATCTATGAATGAATTGAACTCCGGCCATTCCTTCAACAAAGTTGATCCAGAGCGGCTTCATGGCAACTACTGAATCGGCGACCCAATCTTCGCCCATCTTTGGCCAGCTATTATAGATCTTTCCTGCATTCAGTCCGGCAACATATGCTCCCCAAACTATCTGGACAATTACCAAGAGGAGCAATACTTTTAAATATCTGTTGATCGGGTAATTTGCCCTTTGAAGCTTCTTAACATCCAGAAGGTCTAAGGCTACCCAGAAAGTGTATGCAAAGGTGATGAAGGCAGTGATCAAATGAGCCGCCAAGCGATAATGACTGACATCAGGTTCCTTCACCAATCCGCTCTTCACCATATACCAACCTAAGAATCCTTGAAAGGCACCCATTGAAAGAATGAGCAATAGTTTTGGCATAAGGGACTTGCCAATCTTACCTTTTATCCAAAACCACAAGAAGGGAATAATAAAAACCAATCCGATCATCCGCCCAAATAGTCGGTGACTGTATTCCCAGAAGTAGATCGATTTGAATTCTTCCAGATCAATGTTGAAGTTAACCAGCTTGTACTCCGGGTATTGCTTGTATTTATCGAACAATTCTTCCCATTCAACTTCAGAACCCGGAGGGGTACTTCCAATGAACATATTCCACTCGACCATTGAAAGTCCGGAATGAGTTAATCTGGTCATGCCGCCAATGGCGACCATTAAAAAGATAAGTAAACAACCTGTTAACAGCCAAATGGCAATTGGTCTGTTCTTGTTCTGCATGAAATAAGGATACTAATTATAAACGGTGGTTTGGTTTATAATCTCTTCATAAAATAAGTAAGCAACTCAGGGAAAGAAATGTTCTGCATCTTGCTCACTACCTGAACTACACTTTTCTCTTCCTCAACACTCTCTTCCTCTTCCTCCATAGTCTCCTCCTCTTGCTTGTCATCTGAAACTTCAGTGGAAGACGACTCCATACCCTTCACTGCAATAGTTGCGTCGTATTGCCCGTCGTGGATCTCATCAATGAACTTTTCTAGCTCTTCAGCAGAAATAGCATTTTCATTAAAGGTAAAATAGGCTGTTTCACTTTCGAAATCTACCTTACTTTCTTTCACTCCTTCTTGCTCGGCAACTTTATCTTGAATGAACTTTGCACAACCCATGGCGCAAACCATCCCATCTACCTTCATTTCAACAGTCGCCAACTTTTCCTCCAATACCTCAGTGGTTTTTTCTTCGACTGCATTCTGACAAGCAAAAAGAGTTAGAAGCGATATTGATAAAGCGATAGCCGTGTTTCTGAATTTCATTTTCTAAGAATTTTGATTCAAAATTAATCATTAAAGAAGAACAAAACCCCACATCTCAACCTTTAAAACTAGCTTTGCAAGCTTTTTAAAATGAGATTCTTCGATCTAAATAAATCTATTTGGCAGTGGGTGCTTTTGATCTTCCTAGCATTCATTTGGGGAAGCTCATTTATTCTAATGAAAAGAGGCCTGGAAAGCTATGATAACTTTCAAGTAGCCTCCTTGAGGATCTTTATATCCTTTCTCTTTTTATCTCCTGTGATCTTCAGAAATTTTCGCAAGATCAAAAAGGATCAATGGTGGAAGATCATCGTTGCCGGACTATTGGGAAGCGGCATACCTGCATTCCTCTTCACTACCGCTCAAACTAAGATCAGCAGCTCATTGAGTGGTATGCTGAATTCATTAGTTCCACTCTTTACAGTGGTAATTGGATTGCTCTTCTTTCAAACAGAATTGAGAAAGATGAAGATTGTAGGAGTGTTGGTGGGACTAATAGGAGCTATTGGATTGCTCAATTCAACCGGCAGTATATCATTTGACAATGAAGAAATGATCTATGGCTCGCTTGTGGTCTTGGCAACATTGTGTTACGGAACGAATGTGAATTTTATTAAGTCCAAATTGGAAGAGGTAAGCTCATTGAACATCACTGCCTTTGGTTTTTTATTGATCGGGCCAATAGTAGGCATCTACCTTTTCTCTACTGATTTCATAGAGATCACTCAAACAGATGAAAAAGCACCACTGAACCTATTTTACATCGCTTTACTATCTGTCTTCGGAACTGCCCTTGCAGTGATCCTCTTCAATATGTTGATCAAGAGAGTTTCTGCTGTTTTTGCATCATCTGTCACCTATATGATCCCCGTCTTTGCGATCTTCTGGGGATTTGTAGACGGAGAAAGCATAGGGCTTGGACAACTGCTATTCATTTCAGTTATTCTGTCAGGAGTGTATATGGTGAATAGAGATAGATTGATGGAGCTGAAGGAGGAAAGGAAGAAGAGAAAGAGTGCGAGTGCGTGAACGAATGTGGAGTGCGCATAGGACTACTAAAGTCAGGCTGAGCAATTTAGCGCTCTCCCCACCTTATTCAGGCAATTATTTTAGCCATCAAATAAATAGCATAAGGTGCTTGCCTGAATAAAAGCCTTTTCCTAAATTTGCCGTCCATTTTTTGGGAACCAAATAAAAAGCATTAATAATGTACGCAATTGTAGAGATAGCAGGGCAACAATATAAAGTTGAGAAAGACCAGCAGATCTTCGTACACAGATTGGAAGGTAAAGAAGGATCGAAAGTAAATTTCGATAAGGTTTTGCTAACCAACGATGGTAAGAAGGTTGAAGTTGGCGCCCCGGCTGTAAAAGGTGTATCCGTATCTGCGAAGATCGTTGAGCACCTGAAAGGCGACAAAGTGATCGTCTTCAAAAAGAAAAGAAGAAAAGGCTATAAGGTGAGAAACGGTCACCGTCAGGCGATGAGCAAGATCCAGATCGAAGGGATCGGTGCTTCAAAAGCGGCTCCAAAGGCTGCTGCAAAAGCTGAGACCAAGACCGAAGCAAAAGCTGAAACAAAAGCTGCTGCGCCAAAAGCAAAAGCAACTGCTGCTAAGAAGCCGGCTGCTAAAGCGAGCACAGCTACCAAAAAAGCTGCTCCTAAAGCAAAAGCTACTACAGCTAAGAAAGCTGCTCCTAAAAAGCCAGCTGCTAAAAAGACAACAGCAGCTAAAAAGAGCACAGATACTAAAGCAAAGAAAGACGATAAATAAGAGTCACGTACTCGTAAAACTTAAATACCATGGCACATAAGAAAGGAGCCGGTAGTTCCAAGAACGGTAGAGATTCAGAAAGTAAACGACTAGGGGTAAAGATCTTTGGAGGTCAGAATGCCATAGCCGGGAATATCATCGTTCGACAAAGAGGTACAAAGCACCATCCGGGTGAAAACGTTGGAATGGGAAAAGACCATACTTTGTTTGCATTGAAAGATGGAGTTGTTACTTTCCAAGTGAGAGCTAACAAGAAGTCATTTGTTCATGTAAAGCCAGCTGAGGCTAAAGCATAACCAACTACAGGCTATAAAACACTAAAAACCCTCGAAGTAATTCGGGGGTTTTTTATTTTTACATCATGAGCACAGATTCCATTGTTCTATTGATCACTCTCTTTTTGAGCTTGCTGAGCTTTGTGCTTTTTTACAGAAAACTGCTCAAAGAAGGTGAGAATTTCAAACAGTGGATCAAAACTGATCAACACAAAGAGTTTGTAGGATTACTTCCCTATATCATTATTCCACTTTCTCTAATAGCTACTGATCACCCCTTTCTACAAAAGATCTTTAAGAGTATCAGTACCAATAGTGCCGCTATTCTGATCATGGAAACACTCTTAACCTCTATATTAGCCATCGGCCCATTTTTATTGGTATTCTTCCTTAGCAGAAAGAGGCACCCTAAAAGCTGATATTCATTGCATTCTCTCGTACCTTTGCCCACCTAAATTGAATTGAATGATCACAATTTCTCAGATCAGAGAACAGAAAGATGAACTGGTACAGCGCTATCAGAAAAGAATGGCGTCAACTGATTTTGCCAATTTGCTCGATCAAGTAATTGAGCTGGACGAAAAAAGAAGAGCTACCCAACAACAAATGGATGATCAGCTGGCTGAGGCCAATAAGATCGCCAAAGAGATCGGCATGCTCTTCAAAGAAGGGAAAAGAGAAGAGGCAGAAGGATTGAAGAACAGAGCGGCTGAATTGAAAGGCACCTCCTCTCAACTAAAGGATCAATTGAATCAAATAGAAGAAGATCAAAAAAAGATCTTGTTCCATTTACCCAATGTGCCTCAAGAAAGAGTGCCAGCAGGAAATGACGATTCCGACAATACGATCCTTTCTGAACATGGGGAAGAGAAATCCTTCGACTTTGAACCAAAACCACATTGGGACCTGGCTGATGAATACAATCTCATAGATTTTGAATTGGGTGTAAAGATCAGTGGTGCCGGCTTCCCTGTTTATAGAGGTAAAGGGGCAAAGCTCCAAAGGGCACTGATCAATTTTTTCCTGGACGAAGCCGAGAAAGCAGGTTATGAAGAGGTGATCCCTCCTCACCTTGTGAATGAAGCATCTGGAATTGGAACCGGGCAGCTACCCGATAAAGATGCCCAAATGTATCATGTGGGTGCCGATGATTTATACCTCATCCCCACAGCAGAAGTTCCTGTAACCAACATCTATAGAGATGTGATCTTGAGCGAGAAGGACTTCCCTATCAAGAATTGCGCATACAGCCCATGCTTCAGAAGAGAAGCCGGTTCTTATGGCAAAGATGTAAGAGGATTGAACAGACTGCATCAATTCGACAAAGTAGAGATCGTTAGAATAGAGCATCCTGAAACATCCAATGCAGCATTGGATGACATGATGGAGCACGTTCGTGGACTGCTAGAAAAACTCGGGCTGAAGTACAGAGTTCTCTTGCTTTGTGGAGGTGATCTTGGTTTTGCTTCTGCAGTTACCTATGA
>JAUIGQ010000094.1 GCA_030429925.1 Bacteroidia bacterium
CCTTGGCTTGCTGCGAGTATATATCTGGCGATACATACATGCGCATGTCGCGGGAGCACCACTTCAGTTGGCATTGACAGGCCGAAAGTGACTTTTCCGGTCCGCTTGAAAAGCACATTGAGTCCTGAAGCCGAAGGAACCTTGATCTCAGCCATTTCTGAAGGAAGAGGGATCAAAGCAATAGCAGCCAAGGATGGGATCACTGCCATCAAGATCAAGTCGGGAAGAATGTTATTGGCCTTTGGATTCCTGAGAAAAGTCTTTGAGATCTTTGAACTCTATAGAACTTCCATTGATATGATCACCACTTCAGAGGTGGCAGTCTCGGTTACTATTGACGATACTACCAATTTGGATAAGATTTCTGAGGAGCTTAAGAAATATGGTACCGTAGAGGTCGACAAGGATCAAAGTATTATTTGTGTAGTGGGCGACTTTATCAAAAAGGATAAGGGAGTTGCCTTAAAGGTATTTGAGTGTTTGCAAGGAACGCCGCTTAGGATGATCTCTTATGGAGGTAGCGATCACAATATTTCTCTCTTGGTGAATAAGGCCGACAAAGAGCAAGCCTTGATCCAGTTAAATGCATTGTTCCAATGAAGCAATTTTTCGATGAGAAAAGCCTGAAAGCTTTTGAGGGACTTACTACTCCTTTCTACTTCTATGATCTGGAAGTTTTAGAGGAGACCTTGAATGCAATTAAGAAGGCAGCAGCTGATCATCCGTTCAAGATCCACTATGCCATCAAGGCCAATGCTAATTCAAGGGTATTGGAGAAGATCAAGGAGCACGGATTGGGAATTGATACCGTTAGTGGAGAAGAGGTGAGTTGTGCTTTAGAGCATGGATTTGAACCCAAGCAGATTGCCTTTGCAGGAGTAGGGAAAAGAGATGATGAGATCGAACTGGGCATTGATGCCGGCATATTTACCTTTAATGTAGAATCTCTTGAAGAGTTGAAGGTTATACAGGAGATTGCTGAGAAAAAAGGGAAGATGGTTGATATTGCCCTGAGATTCAATCCGAATGTGAACGCCAAGACCCATGAGTATATTACCACTGGTTTGGAAGAGAACAAGTTCGGCATCAATTTTTGGGAATTGGATGAGCTCTTTGAGTTGCTGCCAAAATTGGATCGATTGAATCTTCTTGGACTTCATTTTCATATCGGCTCACAGATCAGAGATCTTTCTGTATACAAGAATCTATGTAACAGAGTGAATCAATTTCAGGAGATCTTCAGACAAAGAGGATATGATCTGGATCATGTGAATGTTGGAGGAGGCCTGGGAGTCAATTACGAAGATCCGGATGCAGGAATGATCCCCGATTTTGAAGAGTTCTTTTCTATCTTCAAAGAGTTTGTTAAGCTGTACCCCGGTCAGTCACTTCACTTTGAATTGGGTAGGGCAGTCATTGCCCAGTCGGCAGCCTTGATTACCAAAGTTTTGTATGTGAAGAAAGGCATCAAGACTAACTTTGCCATAGTAGATGCCGGCATGACTGAATTGATCAGACCGGCACTATACCAAGCTTATCATAAGATCGAAAACATTTCAAAAGGCAAAGAGGTTGAGGTAGAGGCATACGATGTGGTAGGTCCTATCTGTGAGTCTTCAGATTGTTTTGGGAAAAGGATAAAACTCCCGAAAACAGAAAGAGGTGATCTTTTAGCAATTCGCACAACAGGAGCTTACGGTGAAGTAATGAGTTCCAATTATAATTTAAGACAGAACGCAAAAACCATATATAAAGATGAGATCCATTAGATCAATAGTACTAGCACTTTTTATCATTCCAACTACACTTCTTGCTCAATCAGATCAGGTAAAGACCAGGTCTTACTATGAAGATGATCAGTTGGTGCCAAGAGAGAGGTCGGTAGATTTTACAACCCTCAACTTAAAGGTTTCATTGGAGCCGGTTGAAAAGCTGGTAAAGGGAGAGGTAACTCACCGCTTCAAAGTATTGAGAAAGTATTTGGATTCAATTCGCCTCGATGGGATCAATATGAATTATAAAGAGGTAAAGCTGGATGGTAAAACAGCAAAATATACCAAAGACACCAAGGGTATCAATATCTATTTTGAAAATAGTCCGAAGTGGGATTCTGAACATACGCTTACCATCAAGTACGAAGCTAATCCATCAAGAGGATTGTATTTCATTGGCTGGGATGATACTACAGGCACAAGTCGGAAGCAGATCTGGACCCAAGGACAAGGAATTGATAACAGGCATTGGATCCCAATGTATGATGAGAAGAACGATAAAGTGATCTCTGAGGTCATTGTTGATTTTGATGAAAAATTCAAAGTGCTTTCCAATGGAGAATTGCTGAAGAAGAAAGCATTGAAAGGAGGAATGAAACAATGGCATTACAAGATCTCCAAACCGCATCCAACCTATTTGATCATGCTGGGAATTGGAGATTATGCGATCGATACCAGAAAGTCGGCATCAGGTGTTTCAATGGACCTTTACTATTACCCGGATCAGCCTGAGCAATTGGAACCTACTTATAAGTATTCAGTTGAGATGTTCGACTTCTTCGAAAAGGAGATAGGAGTGCCTTATCCTTGGAAGAGATATTCTCAGATCCCGGTGCAGAATTTTATGTACGGAGCAATGGAGAACACTACTGCTACCATCTTTGGAGATTTCTATTTGGTGGATGAGAGGTCTTATTTAGACAGGAACTATGTGAGAGTAAATGCTCATGAATTAGCTCATCAGTGGTTTGGCGATATGGTAACAGCTCGCTCATCAGCTCATCATTGGTTGCAGGAAAGTTTTGCTACCCACTACGATCTCACTTACCAAGGTGAAGCTTTTGGAAAGGATCATTTTGATTGGGCTAGAAAATCGGCCAATGAATCTGCATTGAGAGCTTCGGAAAATGATATTCGTCCGATTGCACATAGTGCAGCAGGCACTAGCAGGCATTATCCCAAAGGGGCATTTGTCCTTCAGATGTTGAAGTATGTAGTTGGAAGGGAGCAATTCAATGCAGGAATAAAATACTATCTGGAAAAGCATGCTTATGGAAATGTAGATAGCGAAGATCTGTTAGTTGCTTTTCATGAAAGGCTGGGTTATTCACTCGATTGGTTCTGGGAAGAATGGGTGTACAAAGGAGGAGAGCCTCATTATGATGTAAGCTTTGAAAGTTCAGGAAGTAAAGCTTACTTCAATGTGAAGCAGGTGCATGAAACCAATGATCTGATCGGACTTTTCAAGATGCCAATAGACTTTCTAATATCCTATAAGGATGGCAGTAAGGATAGGAAGACCATCTGGATCGAGGACCAGAGTCATCTAGTGACTTTTGATCTAAAGGGAGAAATTGATTATTACTTATTTGATCCCAACTATCATGTGATGAAGGAAGTTAGCTTCGAAAAGCCACTAGAGGTATTGAAAGCTCAAGCTGAAAAGGCTGAGCATATGTTGGATCGTTATGAGGCCATTGAGCAATTGATCAATATGGATTTTGAAGGCAAAGATGAATTTCTGCTCAAAAGGTTCAAGGAAGAAGAATTTCATGCGATCAAGGATGAGATCGTAAACTATATGGTTCCAATGCTGAACGAAAGTAGTTTGGAACTGGTAAAGCTTGCAGCAGCTGATGAGGACGCTGCTGTTAGAAACGCTATGTTAAAAGCAACTTACAGGATCCCGGCTGATCTAGAACCAACCTATAAGGCTTTGCTTGAGGATAGATCGTACAACAATATTGAGTTAGCCTTGGATCTACTATGTTTCTATTTTCCGAACAACAGGACGGAGTATTTGAAGTTGACTGCATCTGAAAGGGGTGGAAGATCCAATAATATTAGAGCCAAGTGGTTAAAATGGTCCTTTATTGAAGAGAGTAAAGAAGAATACATAGATGAGCTAAAGAAGATGAGCTCAAACAGATTTGAGTTCTTAAGTAGAATTAATGCTGCAGAGAGTTTGAAAGAATTGAACTATTTGGACGAGGAATTTCTCTCTTATTTGCTGGAAGCTACCTTTAGTTTCAATGGAAGGCTGGCAAGACCCATTGCCGGAATCTTAGATTATTACTTTGAACAAGAAGAACATAAGAGGATGATGATCTCCTACGTTTCTTCCCAAAATTGGAGTGATAAGGAATTCAGAAAAGTGAAGA
The DNA here is from genome assembly GCA_030429925.1 of Bacteroidia bacterium. Taxonomy (GTDB): domain Bacteria; phylum Bacteroidota; class Bacteroidia; order Flavobacteriales_E; family Vicingaceae; genus UBA1494. The sequence goes on from JAUIGQ010000094.1 coordinate 4,154, forward strand.
GATTTCTTTTACCTTGATTATCGCACAATAAATTTATAAGTGCCTTGCTTGCCTTTAAGGTCTCTCAATTGTAGGAAGTAAAGGCCTTTTGCAGGCGCTTTGAAGATGGCCTCTTGTTGATTAACCCTGTCTAAGATGCCGTCTTTTAATACCTTTCCACTTAGGTCTAATATTCTATATTGGGTGCTTGGCAGAGCTTGACTAAGTTCAAATCTGATCCGGTTGTCTATAAAGTAAACCTTATTGGCTTTGATCATTTGTTCCTCAACACCAACTACAAAAGAGACACAAGGACCAGATACTTTAGAAGTATTGGTAGGGTATAGGTCGGTGCCGTTGACACTGGCGCAGATCTGATAGTTGGATTCTGAGTCGAGTTTTAGGTTTCTCAGCAAAGTGAAGGATTGTCCGTTGTTCACTCCAAGATTTACAATGGCAGATTCAATTACATTGTAAAAAATGGTAGTGTCAGCCGTAGATACTTTTACATCAAAATGAATATAATCTCCCACGATAATTACATTCGGTCCATTGTTCTTCAGGCTCACCTCAACATTCACTGAGTCATCAAGATCGTAGGTAGCATTGAACTGCGGCGACCGGATGGAAGTGACTTCCAGGTCGTTTTGAGCTTTGATGCCCGATTGTATGGCAATTGCCATGATCAATAATATAATTCCTCTTCTCAGCATTCTTCTCTTTCAAATATATACTAGACTACAATTATCTCCATTCCGTTGGCTTCGATCTTATCTTTTGTTCTCACTTTGTATCTTTTCCGAAGCTCGATCTCTCCATTCACTTTTACTAATTCCTCTTCAACCATCATTTTGGCATCTGCACCGCTTTCTGCTATTCCGCAAACTTTCAGCAGTTTTATTAGTTCTATATATGGAGTTTTTAGTTTAAATTCCACATCCAATTAATTTACGCAAATAGTGTTATTCGGTTTTCAGAATTAGGGAGGTGAAAATTAGAGAATTATCTGCTATCCTTTTGTTATTGCTTGGTCTGTCTTCTTTAAGTGTCAGAAGTCAAGGCTGTTATATTGAAAATTCGAGCTTCACTTTTGGAGAGCGAATTGACTATACCATTTACTATCACCTGGCCGGTATATGGGTAAGTGCAGGGGAGGTTTTCTTTCAAGTGGATTCAAGTAGAATTGGGTCTAGTGATCACTTTCATTTCAACAGTATTGGAACTACCTATGAAAAGTACGACTGGATCTACAAGGTTCGTGATGAATATGAAAGCTATACCAATGTGAATAGTTTTCAGCCATTGAGGTTTAAGAGAAAGGTGAACGAGGGAAGCACTTATATCAGAGAAGATTACCTCTTCAATCATAGAAAGAACGAGGTTTATACCATTCGAAAGATGGATGAAGAGGATAGTTATAAAAAGGATACTGTCCAATTCAAAGGCTGCGGCTATGATGTGCTCAGCATGATATACTATGCGAGAAATATAGATTTTTCAGGACTAAAAGAAGGTGATAAGATACCGATCCGCATTTTTATTGACAATGAGATGCATGAATCCTATATCCGCTACCTGGGCAAAGAGGAGATAAAATTAAAGGATGAAGGAAGGTTTAGATGCATCAAGTTTAGTCCGTTGTTGTTAGAGGGCACCATCTTCAATGCCGGGGAAGATATGATCGTTTATGTAACCGATGATGAGAATAAAGTTCCCTTATTGATCGAGACACCAATTTTAGTTGGCTCTATTAGGGCTAGAGTAGAGAAGATGTCAGGGTTGAAACATCCATTAAACTCATTGATCAAAGAAGATTAGCTAGTTTATTTGCTAACTTCCTTCAGCAATTACAAGGCGATCAAACCTTCTATCTGAGTAGCTTTCTTATATCTCTCAATTACCCTTTCAGCAGAGAGCATTAGTTCCTTGGCACTAATACTTAAATAATTGCCTTTGTGCGATTGTTTGATAGTGACATCTGCTTCAGAGCCAAAGATGGCTTCTACCAGTGCCAGTTTTTTATTATCAGCCGGTATGATGAATTTGAAGAAATAGACCCTTGGCCAGTCACCACTTTCCTCTAACTTCTCTCTTAGGTTCTTGAATTGGTCTCCATTACCTTTTTCACTGCTCATATTATTCTCCCTCTTGAGGTAAGTTTCTGATCACTTCGGCCATGCTGATCAATAAATTTTTCTTTTGCTCTTCTTCTTCTCTCTCAGCGGCTTCAACCAAGTCGGCTTCGCATTCCATCAATAGATCAGCGGGAAAACTACTGTCGAAATTTTCTATCACCGTCAAAGCCTCTAAGGTGCTCATATATTCACCTTCAATTGCCTTTTGCACAAATAGCTCTAAGTGGTCTGAACCATCCAAAGCAGATTGCCAAAAGGTAGCGATCAAGAAAGAGTGATAGTAAGACATGCTTTCATCCTTGATAGCATCTATCAGTGGTTCTACGCTGCTTATATCCTTTAGATCATAAAGGAATTGGATGATGGCCGCTTCAACCTCTGGTTCATCGGTCTTTCTCAAAGTTTCCAACATCAGTTTGAAAGTCTCCTGATTGGCGTTTGCTCTGCTCAGTTTTATTCCTTCCAGAACCTGATCCTTACTGATCGATTGAAGAGCAGTCTTGATCTTTTTAAGCTCTTTATTTTCTTTTTCGTTCTCCATAGATATTCCTTCAGCTGCAAAGGTAAGGATTGGACAGCGCTTCGCTCAGCCTGACTTCTGTATTTCCGGTTTCCTGATTCAATTTCTCTCCCCAAATATCAAACTTCCAACCCTTAGCATATTACTTCCACATTCAAGAGCGATCTCATAATCATTGCTCATGCCCATAGAGAGGGTGCTGAATTTGTATTGGTCTTTGAGTTGGTTGAATAGGTCTTTGAGGTAAGTGAATTCTCTTTTGACAGTCTCTTGATTTTCGGTATTGGTTGCCATTCCCATCAAACCAACAATCTTGATGTTTTGTGAGGCTTTCACATCCTCTCCATCAAGGATTTCTTTTAGTTCTTCTTCATCTAAACCAAATTTGCTCTCTTCTTTCGCTATATAGACTTGCAGTAATACATCAACTACTCTTTCCTCATTAGCTGCTCTTTTATTGATCTCTTTTAATAGTCTTAAACTGTCAACAGAATGGATGAGATGAACATGAGGGATGATGTATTTTACCTTGTTCCGCTGCAAATGTCCGATGAAATGCCATTGAATATCCTTAGGAAGCTGCTCTGCCTTCGCTTGCATTTCTTGAGCTTTGTTCTCTCCGAAATGTCGATGTCCGGCCTCGTAAGCTTCCATGATCATTTCATTGGGCTTCGTCTTAGAAACAGCAACCAGGGTTGCTTCATTACCAATTTGATTTTTTAGTCGGTTCAGATTATCTGCTACAGACATAAGGTCGAGTTATTTTATAGAATAAACGGTTAAACCGCTTCTTAGTTTAGGCTCGATCCAGGTACTTTTTGGTGGCATGATCAGATCATTGTCTGCTATTGCTTTCAGTTGTTCCATGGTTACGGGGAAATGCACAAAGGCAACTTTTGCCTCTCCTTTGTCTACCAATTTCTTGGTGTCTGCCATTGCTGTAGGTCCACCACAGAAACTTATCCTAGGGTCGGTGCGCAGATCTTCAATGCCCAAAATTGGTTTGAGGAGCAGGTCAGAAAGGATGCTAACGTCTAAGCTTTTCACATGGTCTTCAGCTTCAAACGTACCTTCTTTAGGTACCAAACAGTACCACCTATTGTCGATATACATGCCGATCTCATGAACCTTTCTCGGCTGGAAATTCTCTTGCTCAGTATGGATCAGGTCAAAATCCTTTTGGATCTTATTGATGAACTCTTCAGTTGAGAGGTCTCCGATATCTGAAACCAAACGATTGAATTCAAAGATGAGCAGTTCATTTTCCGGAATGAAGATTCCCATAAAATAATTATAGCCTTCTTCACCCATATGGTTTGGATTTGCTTCTTTCAGTTCCTTTCCAAGTAGGGCAGAGGAAGCAGAGCGATGATGACCATCTGCAATATAAATAGCAGGTACTTTTTCAAATGAACTTTGAATGGCCTCTATGTCCTTCTCATCTTCGATCACCCAGAAGGTATGCCTAACCTTATTTGTAGTGCTGAAGTCGTATTCGGCTCTGCCTTGACTAACCCTAGCTGTGATCTGATCGATCTCTTTTTGATTGGGATAAGTAAAACAGACCGGTTCAGCATTAATCTCAACGGTTTTGAGGTATTCTTTAAAGATCTCTTCTCTCCTAGAAATAGTAGCCTCATGGATCTTGATCTTTTTTGAGAAATAGTCTTCAACAGAAGCGCAACCGATAATTCCGGTGCAGGGGTGTCCGTCTTTGATCTGTCTGTATAAGTAGAAGTTCTGTTTGCTGTCTTCTAGTAAATGTCCATCCTTGACGAACTCATGATATTTGGCCTTCACGTTTTCAAAACGCTCCCTTGAATTCGGTTCTGATTTTTTCTTTAGTCTGTATTCCGGATTCAGAATGTGCAAGAAGGTGTATGGGTTCTCATCTAGCTTTCTTCTAAGGTTCTTTGAAGAATAGGTAATGTAAGACCGGGAAGCTACTAAGTGAACTTTGTCCCTGCTAGGTCGGATCGCTTTGAATGGTTTAACCTTTGTCAATGGAGTAGAATTTCAGGTAAAGATAAGTAGCCAATCTCATCTTTGAAATTGGCTACTCAAAATAGAAATATATTTTAAAGCCTAGGCTTTAACCTTACTGTAATATGTAATGATGTTTTCAGCCAGTTCAGTCCCAATTCTGTCTTGGGCTTCTAAGGTGGCAGCTCCAATGTGCGGACTAAGTGACACCTTAGGGTGTTTCAGAAGGTCTTCTCTGGGTTGAGGTTCGTTAACAAAAACATCCAGAGCTGCATGAGCAACCTTACCGGAATCCAAAGCTTGCATAAGAGCATCTTCATCAATTACTCCTCCTCTTGCAGCATTGGCGATGATCACTCCGTCTTTCATGCTATCAAATTCCGACTTTCCGATCACGGGATTTCCACCACCGGGAATATGCAATGAAAGCAGATCAGAACTTTTGATAACATCTGCCAATTCTAGTTTTTGGATCTCTGCTTTTACAACTGTTCCGTTGATATCGAGTTCTATGCTAGTAGACCCGGTTTCACGATCACAAACGATCACCTTCATACCGCAACCAATGGCATATTTTGCCAAAGCTTTGCCTATTCTTCCAAAACCAATGATCCCGAGAGTTTTACCTCTTAACTCAATTCCTTTTGCATAGGCCTTCTTTAGCACTTTGAAATCTGAACTTCCCTTTTCAGGCATCTGACGGTTGGAGTCATAAAGAAATCTTACAGCTCCAAAAAGATGAGCCATTACCAATTCAGCAACAGACTCTGAAGATGCAGCGGGAGTATTGAATACTTCTATTCCCTTAGAGCGAGCGTATTCAACATCGATGTTATCCATTCCAACACCACCTCTTCCGATCATTTTCAATCCGGGACAGGCATCGATCAGATCTTC
>JAUIGQ010000095.1 GCA_030429925.1 Bacteroidia bacterium
CCTGGATTTAATCCAAGTTGAGACATTCTTTTCTGGAAGTAGGAGGGACTTTGGCTCATTGAGTAATGGAATCTTGAGGATTGAACTTAGGATAGAATCTATTGTGCTTCTTTATTGAAGTCATGTTATATTGAGGAGTGTTCGATCTGTACTTCTTAAAATAGATGTCATAGTTTATTGGTGTTGCTGGCCCTTCACACTCCATGCAAATAGATTGAGCAGAATTGCAATTGTGCATCACAGCTTCACATTCCGGATCTATACAAACTCTAATTGTCCCCATGCTTTTTTCTTTTTTGGATGGCTTTTCTGTAAAGTTCTTTCCGGTGATCATCATCACCACCTTTTATGTATTGATAACCTTCTAAAAGAGCATCAAAGCGATAGTCAACATCTTCCTGAGAATTGCATAGAATTACTGGATCCTCAATAAAATCACCATAGATCCCCAATGCTATAGGCTTACCATTTTTACTGTAGATCTTATATAGAAATCTATATCCTTCAGCGAGCATAATAGCAAGTTGTGCTTTGCTAATTTTTCTTGGAGGAGACTTTTTCTTCTGCATGTATTCAGAAGGGTACTGATTGATATTAGGATCGCCCATATTGATTAATTATTGATTGAGAAAAAGTGGGAGGCATCTCACCTCCCTGACAAGCTTGGCCGCCACTTATTTGGCACAGAGTTTAATTGCTGCGTACTGAAAAAGGCATCGCACTTTGTTGGGCTTCTGACATTACTTTGCCGGAGTAATGAAATTGAGTTGATCAGAGGTACGCAAACCAACTCCCCATCCCTAACCGCACTTAATCAGTCGATAGCAGCTGCATCAAAGGGTTGTCTTAAGGAGATATAGCAGCACTGCTGGCAGCTATAACTAGCATTAGAAGGACCCAAACAATCCACATTACTAATTCTAATTCTTTGTCTCCTGGATAATCTTCAGGATCATACATTTTCTACCTCCTTTCTAAATTTTGAACCAGTAGGCCATAGCATTTCATTCGCAGGTTTCATATTAGATAAGGGAATAACTGGAATGCTCAAACGCCTCGCTAGATCCTGCTCAACATGAGATCCTCTGCTATAGCTATCATTATGAAGCGCAACAACAACATCTGCATCCATCATTGCTTTGATGTCTGATCTCATATAGTCTTCCCATTCAGGATTATCTGAATTAGGATCCTGATCATGGGGAACGATTGTATCATATCCCATATCTTCAAGGATAGATTCAGCATTTCTAAATGCTGGTTCATTGTCATGTTCAACGCCACTTATGGCACCGCTGATATAAACTTTCATAGGTTTAATAATTGATTTAGTTCTTGATTAAGTGCTTGGTAGGAAGAGCTGCCCCTGCCGGGCAGTAATACAGAAATGTCTTCTTTATGCTTTAGGCAATAGCCTTTAAAGGTCTCTTCTGAGACTTTTGGAAATCTTTCGAAATAGGTAGTAAAAAGTTTGATGGATTTGTGAACTCTTAAATAGCTCTTTTTGCTGACTCCTCTGCGGATCATCTCCTTTCTCATTCGTATCAGCTTTTGAACCAACTCCTTCATTATGCTTGAGAGATTATTTCTGAGGCTAATTCACTTTCCTTAGAAGCTTTCTTTTTAGCTTCTAAGAAGAACTCAAATGCATTGAGCCATATATTGAAGCCATCTGGTCTAGATGGATTCTTAATTACTTTGGTAACCCATCTTAAGCTAGGCTTATCTGACTCTGAATAGTACTTCTTATAGAAGGCGGCAAATCGGCCTTTGCGAGCCTCAAACCACTGCTTTACTATTTTCTGTGATCCGATCTTTTCGTTATTGTCAGAATATTCAGATTTATTTGGATTTTGTGTCATTTAGTTCTTAATAGTTCCTAATAGTTCAACAATATTAAAATAAAAATAGGAGAAACCCAAATAGAAATTTGGAGAAAAAACAATTAAATTGAATATAATCCAAATAATACTGTGAAAATTGGCGCTATGTTTGTAGTCTGACAGCTATAATATGGAACACCACGGTAAAAGGATCGAGGAGATCCGAGAACAAAGAGGGATGAGCAAGGCAGAGCTCGGCCGTAGAATAGGCACCTCAAATCAAAATGTTCATGATATCATAACAAGAGAGGAGATCAAACAAACTCTGCTTGAGAAGCTAGGCAAAGCTCTTGGACATGACTTTATTGATGAATTCTATAAACCGGATTATGAAGTGGTTATTGAACCAGGTGGTGAAGAAGTTGCTGAGCACATTAGAGAGAAGTATAGAATGCAAGGTCGCATCGATCAAATGGAGATCCTTTTAAAGAAGAACTTTTCTAAGGAATTGTCAGATGAGCTCTTAAAACAAATGGAAAGACAATTGAGCGCCATTGGAAACCAATTGGACTCCTTAATTGAAAAGCAAGAAAAGATCGATAAGTGGTTTGAAAAGACTAGCTCGGCTCAGAAAAAAGCTTAAAGACCCTTTTTGCTAGTTTACCCTCGATTAGCTTATCAGTGATCTCATAATTCTCTTTGATCACCTCTAAGTAATTTCTTTTGTCTTTGTATTCAGGATCCTTTAGCAGGTCCTCTACTAATGAAATAACTTGGTCTCTAACCTTCATGTGATACTCTAAAGTACCATTTCCAGTGCAAATGAATGTTGATCTATTGAGGATCATATATTTATAGATCAATTTCTCCAGGATAGGGTAATTCTTGTGAGATTCGGGAGTAATATTTAGTAAGTCCCTTAAGAAGTTGATCAACTGATCTTGATCGACATTCCTTTTCTTAAGGTTTTCAATTTGATATTGGCCAATTGTAATTTGCATTATTCTTCTAGGTCTTTAGAATCAAGTACCACAAACCCCAACACTCCAACTATCATTAATGCTAGCGAGGTGAACAAAGCCTCTTGCCAGAGTACGCTTGTACCCTGACAAAAAGCTTCATTATAAACTTCGAAGGCTAGATAGACATCAAAAACAAATAGAACAATTACTGAAAACAGATTCATTACTCGAACAGATCTATATAGAATAGAAAGAATGAGTAGAAATCTGAAAAGAGCAAAGCCTATATAGTAGAAATTCTCTCTTTCAATGCTGCCTGCAGGCCAGAATTCTTGTCCATACATCACAATGAAGTAAAGAGCTATGGTTAAGACGAATCTATAATGCAATAGAAGCCTAAGCAATACAGTACTCTCTAAGAAATCAATAACTCTATTGATCCCTTCTAGGTTAAAGAGAAAAGCTTTTTTGAAGAATTCTAACAAGGCCTAGAGCTTCTTTTACCGGCAATAATAAAACCACTAGCATTGTCTTCTAGCCAGAAGTAATCTGTATCGCTTAAAGCATCCACAGAATCAACTAATGTGTTGGTTCCATATGCACATCCAGATCCAGCCGTTGGAAGCCAAACTAAATTGTTTCCAGATGCATCATTAAAGTCATTTTGCTCAGACTCTGTCAGGTCTGCCAAAGCAGAATTTAGTTGGTCTTTATCAAGATTTGACATTTTATCAAGTATTATTTGGATTTATGTAAGCTAAAGTAGGCATTAATGTCATTTGTGAAATACTCAGAAACCAGTATTTTTCGATGAATTAAAAATTATATGATTCGGGTCAAAAACGGGTCATTTGTGTCAATTTTTAAAAACACAACTACTTGAAATACAGGGTTTATTGTCGTTAAGAAACGTGAAATTCGAATCCCTCTTTCTCCGCAAAGAAAAGCCCCGATTAAATCGGGGCTTTTCTTATTCCAAGCGACTGAAGCTTGCTTCAAGGAGCGAAGGAATGAAAAAAGACATAAATCGCCTTGAGCGATTTGTAGGCTTTTCTTTGCAAGGTAACCCCCTAGGAATCCATTTTCAGCAAGAGTAAAGACTAAAGACTAAAGACTAAAGAGGATCTGCTACCTGATCCTATTCACATCATCCCAACTAATGCCAATATCATTGTACACTTGGTTCTTGTAATACTTAGATTGATCGAAGCGGTATTTTTCGTTGATCTCTTGAGGGTTGTCAATATTGAATTCACTTACACTTACTCTTTGTTTGATCAAGAAATTGGATCTTTCATTCTCTTTGAACAGGTATTTTTTAGTTGCTTTTATATGGAAGTTAAATTGCATGGATGAGGAGTAGAAATAATTTTCGATCATTTGACCGTTAGTATTCATTTCAAGCTTGACATAATCCAAAGAAATCCCCATTACGAGTAAAAGCGGCTTTATATAAATAGGCAGGTTCCAATAGACATAACCATTTGAATTAAAGATAGCGTCATCCTTTGATCTTATGTAGTATTTCCATTTTGATCTAGGTTCTTTATTCTCTGTCTTCTTATGGGTAATATCGATTACTATCTGCTCATCATTGGTTTCTTTGCCGAATTCTACATATGATTTCTTATAGTTGATAAGGCTTGTATCAGTGGATTTTCTATAAGTATTGGATCTTAGCCAATTTATAGCAGTTTTTGGGCCTCCAAACATACTGTCAACAAGATAGGTTCTGGAATCCGGTCCCGGATCTTCACCTTTTTTGATGGCCTTCTTTTTCTCCTTTTCAATCTTTTTTTTCATGAAGTTCATATCACCTTCCAATCCCCCATCTCTGAACAATAGAATTTGATGCTGGGCTTTCATCATGCTACTATCTTTCCCGCTTAATTGATCGGAATTTTTATTCCAGCGAGGGTCTTCAGGAAAATAGCTTTTAACAACAAACTCTTTTATATTGATCCGATTTCCATTTTCATAGAAGTCTTGTCGTATGTAAGAAATTGTAGAATAAGCATTATGCGGCGTCAGCATAGAATCTTTTGCTAGTGCTCGTTTATAATAGTAGATGGGTGGTTGGGGTCTCACGGTGATGCTATCGATCTCAATCGGACGCCTCTCTAACATTATTTGAGAGCCGCTTTTGAAAATGTGGAGTGGAAGTACTTTATCATAATACCCAAGATACTTAAAGACCAGGCTGTCATTATTAGAATTATCAGGTACTTGAATTTCAAAGTAACCACTATCATTGCTCATGCTGCCTTTTAAGCCTTTTTGAAGAAAGATAGAAGCATATGGGAGTGTTTTATTGCTTTCGCTGTCTAGTATGATCCCATTGATGACTTCCTGGCAAATCAAATCAATTGAAATTAAAAAGCCAATAAGGGAGAGGAGTAGTTTGAACATCTATTTAGGTGTTTGCTTAAGCAATAAGGTAAACATAGATTACTGCATAAATAAAAAGGGCGATTCCAATGATCAATAACGAAAGTAAAAAAGCAATAGACCCCCTTAAGAATTGGAGATATCTTCTTCTTTTAAAGGCCAAAAGGAATAGTAATCCGCAAAGGGTAATCTCTAGGAAATAGGAATACCAAAAATAAGCTTCAGTATCAACATCGCATATATGAAGTATACTTTCTAAGATCCAAAGGATGGCTATGTGCGTGTAAAATAAATAAGCCATGGCTATTGATTCGGCAAGATTCAGCGACTTTCTGAAGAACCAGGCGAATGAAATACCTAGAGAAATGGGAAGGGTCAAGTATACATAGACCGTTTCTGATAGCTCTTCCATTAGATTCATTGCCTCAACGAACCGATCGAAGACTGCATCCATCATGTCTTCACCTTCTGAAAAGCCTTCTAGATCTGATACATACATGCTTCTGAGAATGAGATAAATAGAGGTAAAGAAATAGTAGGCCTGAACAGGAGAGGAGTAATGCCTTCTCTTTCTCTCTGAATAGTCTTTGATGGTTTGAATGGGATCTTTGTAGAAATCCCTTAGGAGACGTGAGAATCTCTTTTCCAAATACAAAAAACTCCTTGGGATATCACCCAATACTTGCTTAACGGTAAGTCGCTTGATTCCGGCTCTTTGTCCGCAATTTGAACAGATCCTCCCTGAATAGGTGTTTCCACAATTCAGACAAGTGTGTTCCTCACTTTGTTGGCTATGAAGCTCTATATCTGCTGACAATTCGTAAATATGACTTAATACATTGTCTAAGATATAAAAGTAAATGTGAAGACCAAGTTCAATTCAACCATCCACTTAACTGGTAACTCGATCATTGCTTTCTTCTGAAGAAGAATTAAAAGTATAATTGCAATTGGATCTCAATGCCCTTGCCTTTGAAAGGAATATTCTATCTATATATATTAGTTCTTATTGGCGCATCTTCTTTTGCTCAAGAAATAGAACCGGAAGAAGAGGAGTGGAAGCCTCTATATAATAATGTATACTTCCATATTTCCAGATCTGATCCTTGGGGTGATTTTGCCGGATCAGAGAGTTATCATAAAAGGTACAGTGGATTTGGATTTGCTGACAGAACCATTTTGCTGGAAGCAGGTTATGAGAGAACATTAGGCTCCTTTGTTGCCGCTTCCATTAGTTACCAATTTGGAGAATACGGACTTTCATCTGAATTTGAAGAGCTATACTCCTATGACCAGACATATAGTGAAGAATTGAGTTTATATTACAATTTTGATCAGTATCAATTCAATGCAATTCTCTTGGATCTGAAGTTCTACATGGAGGTTAGAGGTGAGTTATTGATCTATTTAAAAATGGGTGCAGGTTCTGCCAATATGAAGATGGGTTCATTAATAATAGAACAGACATCTCCCAATGTTAATCAAACTACCACCCTTTCAACTTCAGCCAATACTAGAAGCATCATTTATAGAATTGGAGTAGGAGGATCTATTGGAATTTATAGAGGGCTATCAGCAGACCTACAATTGAGTTATGCCGGGGCTAATTTCAAAGACTTGGAGATCAAGAAAGAAGTTGTTGATCATAAGAATTTAACCATCTCAGATGAAAACCTCCTTTTCACCCAAGTATATAGAGTGTTGAACATCACAATGGGTCTTAGTTATAGCTTTTAATTGAACTTTAGTCATGAACAATAAATTCCAATTTTATGTGCTTATCGCACTGATCTTTAACTTGCTTTCTTGCGCAAACAATAAATCCAGCAATAATGAGGCTTTGTTGCCCAAGGTGAAGGTTGTCGGTGCCATGAAGAATGTTATGTGGAAAGGCATGCTTCAAGCGTCTATTGAGCTGGATACTATAAAGGTGCAGAAAGGACTCTATGGACTTGGACCTGAAAGTTATTTAACAGGAGAGCTATTGATCCTGGATGGAAAGAAGTATGTCTCTAGAGTGGCTGATGATTCAAGCTTAATAGTGGAAGAGAGTCAAGGCTTATCAGCTCCCTTCTTCGTTTATTCGAATGTAAGTGAATGGAGTTCAATGGATCTGCCGGCTGAGATCAAGAGTATTCAGGAGCTTGAAAAGTGGTTGGAGTCAGCGGGAATAGATCTGTCCGCTCCATTTGCATTTAAATTAAAGGGAAGCATTGACTCTGCCCTTATTCATGCTCAAAACCTAGCTGCCGGAACCAAAGTGCGCTCTCCTGAAGAAGCGCATCAAGGTCAGGTTAATTATGAGCTTGGACAATCAGAGGTTGATATTGTTGGCTTCTATTCTCAGAATCATCAAGGAGTTTTCACTCATCACGATTCCTATGTTCATATGCATTTGATAACAAAGGATAGAAGTATGATGGGACATTTGGATGAAGTATCATTTAAGAAAATGAATATCTCCGTCCCAAAAGGAATCAGATCCTTCAGTGAATAAGCAATTCACATTAATCTGTTTACAAGGCCTATATCCTTAATATTGTCAAGATGAAAGAATTGTTCAAAACCATCTACGATTTTATTCCTTTTAAAAAGCACCTGTTCACCCTGTTGAATAGCTTTTACAGTCCCTCCCAAAGTGTATACAAGCATTTGCATTTCAAGGATGTGATCAAAGTTGAAGTGGATAATGAACACTCGTTCAAGATAAACCATTACGGACTTCAAGTGGAGAATGAGATATTTTGGAATGGATTATTCAACGGTTGGGAAAAGGTGTCTTTAAGATTGTGGGCAGACCTATGCCAGGGATCTGAAGTAATATTTGATGTAGGAGCAAATACCGGAGTATATTCTCTAGTAGCCAAGTCCTTAGAGCCAAAGTCAAAAGTATATGCTGTGGAGCCAGTCTCAAGAGTCTACTCCAAATTAGAAGAAAATATTCAACTTAATTCTTATGACATTGTAGGCTTAGAGTTAGCCCTATCAAATTATACAGGTACTGCAACTATCTACGACAAGGATACAGAACACACCTATTCAGTTACTGTGAATAAAGATCTTAGTCCCAACAAGGATAGCTCCTTTGAAGTTGAAATTCAAACCAAAAGGTTGGATGAGATCATTGAGGAAAGATCTATTCCAAAGATCGATCTGCTAAAGCTAGATGTGGAAACGCACGAAGCAGAGGTTTTGGAAGGAATGGGAAAGTATTTAAAGCTCTTTCAACCTGCAATGGTCATAGAAATTCTCAATGATGAAGTTGCTAGAGCAGTTCAAGAGCTGATCCAGGGTATCGATTATGTCTTCTATGTGATCGATGAAAATTCAGGTGTTAAGAAAGTAGATTCATTGAGAAAGAGCGATTACTTCAACTTTTTGATCTGCACGGAAGAACAGCTATCAAAGATCGGGAGTTTAGCAGACCTTGAGAAAGATTATAGATCAACTAATAAATCTTGATCAGAGCCATTTATAGCAAATGGGAAATTATAAATACATATTACTTCAGTTAAGCTTCATTTTTGTTGGTTTAGATGGCCTGCATCCTTTAAAGGCTCAAAATGAAACAGGAGTTAAAATAAAGATCTTGGGTACTATTCAAGATGCCGGATCTCCACATATCGGTTGCAAAAAGGATTGCTGCAAAGAACTTTTTGATAAGCCCGATCCAAACAGACAGGTAGTAGCATTAGGACTTATAGATAACATCAACAGTGAGAGCTATTTGTTTGAAGCCACTCCTGATATCAGCACCCAATTAAAGGCACTTAAGGTCACAAACGACCAAAATGAAATGCCGGATGGTATACTTCTCAGTCACGCCCACATTGGGCATTACAGTGGATTAATGTATTTGGGGAAAGAGGCTGTTGATGCCAAGGGTGTAAAGGTCTACGCTATGCCACGAATGTCTGAATTCTTAAGTCAGAATGGACCTTGGAGTCAATTGGTCAAAAGAAGGAATATTGAGCTCATTGAGATCAATGCGGATAGTGTCTTTGAACTTACCTCATCCATCAATGTAACTCCTCTGCAAGTTCCACATCGGGATGAATATTCTGAAACCGTAGGGTACTTGATCCAGGGACCAAATAAAAAAGCTCTCTTTATTCCCGATATTGATAAATGGAATAAGTGGGAAAGGAGTATTGTTGAATTTGTAAAAGAAGTAGACTATGCATTTCTAGATGCTACTTTTTATAGTGGAGAAGAGCTTGGACACCGCGATATATCAGAAATACCCCATCCCTTTGTGATCGAAAGTATGGAGCTGTTTGGTCAATTGTCAGTAGAGGAAAGGTCAAAGGTGAATTTTATTCATCTCAATCACACCAATCCC
>JAUIGQ010000096.1 GCA_030429925.1 Bacteroidia bacterium
ACAAGAATAACCCACAAGTATTCTTTACTTATTCTCACTGGAAAGATGAAAGTGATCTTGAAGCATATCGCAATTCTGAACTATTCAAGACAACTTGGACAAAGACCAAGGCCATGTTTGCAGAAAAGGCAGCCGCATGGAGCACTGAAACCATCTTTCGATCGGAATGAAACCTTTGGTCTCAATTCTGATGCCCGTAAAAAATGCTGAAAGCTATTTAGCAGACTGTCTAAACTCTATTCTAGATCAAAGCTATCAAAACTGGGAATTGATCGCTGTTGACGACCAATCCACTGATCGATCAAGATCAATTCTAAAGGAATATTCTTCCAAGGATAAGAGGATTCAGCTGATGGAAAACCAAGGAAGCGGAATCATTTCTGCTCTGAGAACTGCCTACGCTCTTTCCAATGGAGCTTTAATCCATAGAATGGATGCAGATGATCTAATGCCAAAGAACAAGGTCAACCTCTTGGTATCAAAAAGTATTCGATCGGGAAAGGGAGCTGTGGTAACCGGAAAGGTCGCATATTTTGCAGAAGGTGGAGTAAGTGATGGTTATAAAAAATATGAGCAATGGCTGAATTCAATGGTAGATGAAAAAAACCACTGGGATCAGATCTACAAAGAGTGCGTAATTGCTTCACCTGCATGGATGATCCATCGAGAAGATCTGGATAAATGTGGTGCTTTTGAAATGAACCGATATCCTGAAGATTATGACCTCGTCTTCCGATTCTATGAAAAAGGCTTAAAAGTAGAAACAGTTGATGAAGTAATCCATGAATGGAGAGATCATTCTGAGAGAACCAGCAGGAATAACGAACACTATCAGGCCAACTCCTTTTTTGCCTTGAAGCTGCATTATTTTTTGAAGTTAGATCGAAACAATCAACGGCCTCTATTGGTTTGGGGTGCCGGTCCAAAAGGCAAGCGATTGGCTAGAATGCTTAAGGAACAGCAGATAGCATTCAAATGGATCAGCAACAATCCCAATAAACACGGTAAAGAGATCTATGGTCAATTAATGCGTTCCTTCAAAGAGCTCATAGAGCTGGAAAATCCTCAAGTGATCATTACTGTAGCTCAAAGAAATGCTAAAAAGGAGATCGTCAGCTTTTTAGAGAAGATCGGTCTCAAAGAAAAAGAGGACTTTTGGTTTTTTAGATGATGCCGCCTTGCGGCAGAAACTAGACGTTAGAAGTGTAATCCTGAGCGTAGTCGAAGGGTAGAGTCTAGAATCTGGACTTAAGTACTTATTTAAAAACTAGTACTTGGGCAACAGTTAATCACTACTAATTTCTATAAGCCATCATTTATGCTTATCTTAAAATCATTATTTACAAATGTTTATCATTAGGAACATCCTTTCAAATGAAGAAAAACAAGTATTTATATCGATTTCTTCTACTTTTTTGCACGATTATTTTGGTTAATAATTGCTATTCTCAGTGGCAAAGTATCAACTCAGGATTACAAGACGATCTAGTCGATGGATGTTTCACCTCAGATTCTGTAGGTTTTATTGTTAGGTTGAATGGAACAATTCTAAAAACATCAGATTCCGGAAGCACTTGGACAGTGAATGCCAACTTAAGCGGTGTTTTTACTTCTATATCCAAGGTAAATCAAGATACCATCTATGCAGGTGGCAACAAACTTTATCGTTCTGATGATGGCGGTATTTCTTGGAACCTCATTATAAGTTTTAATGATACAATAAGCGATCTAAGGTTTTTTGATTCAAAAACAGGATTGATGATAGCTCCAGATCTTGACTCATGTTATAATGGATACTACACCGTAACTCCTAGTTATAGAGTATACAAAACCAACGATTATGGATCAACTTGGCAATATCAGTTCAGGCAAGCCATAGAATCAAGTCGTTTCACCTATAATAATGATAGCTCCACTATCATACCAAGAACAGAATATACCGTAGTCCACCAATGTGCTGGACCAGTCTTCAACAACTCTCTAAGAACAGACGATAAAGGACATACTTGGTACAATGTGCATGGAGAGTCCAGTGCGCATTACTCTTCTATAAATGATAGTGTTGTCTTTTCCTTTTCAACATATTACACGAATGAATTTTTCTATTCGAGAGATAAAGGAAAATCTGCCTTAAGGTTTGCTACATCATACAATGGAGGCATCATCAATCAGATTGAATTCATCAATGAGATTGATGGCTACTTATTGACGAGCAACAATATTTATGGCAGTCGGTCAAAAGGAATTAACTGGACCCATGAGCATACTTCTACTAATGGTTTGAATTTTTTATTTAAAAATGTTCAAGGCACATTGGTCTGTATAGGAGATAGCGGACTAATACTTAAAAAGTCACACACGAGCAGCCTTGCAGCAGAGCCAGTGTACAGATTTCAAACCAATAGATCTGCTTTAGATTTTGGATTGGTACATATAAATAATTCATCTACACATTCTGTTCAATTAATCAATAGTGGAACTAGGGCTTTACAACTATCCCTCAGCTCTTCTTCTGATTTCAATCTCAGCCTTTCCGACTCTAATTTTTTAGATAGTCTTTCCTTAAGTCTTCCATCTTATAGAGATACCTTGCTAAATATCAAATTCAATCCTTCACAAAGCATAGCTTATAATTACAACCTTCTAATACGTTCAGATTCAATACCAGACCTTCTAATTCCTTTGAATGGTGAGGGTTACTTTGGTCTTGCAGACACAATTCGTGGCGATACATTAATTTGTGTTGATACTTTGAATATTGCATCTGATATATTTATTCCCGATTCTGTTGAAGTCATTGTTTGTGCTGGCACTTATGTCAATTTTATGGGAGAATATGCTATTGAAGTGAATGGCATACTCCAAATGCTAGGAGATTCTGCTAATATGATAAGTTTTAATACTATACATTCTACAGTCGATTGGAATGGAATTCGGCTTAACAGCAGCAATAATGTAGATACTTCAATTTTCAACTATTGTAATTTTGATACAGATTGTTCTACTTCAATAATTAGTATGAATAGCGGTAAAGTAAAGGTGGATCATTCTTATTTCAGGAACAGGGCCTTTACTTATCCTGATGGCGCTATTGCAATAGAAACAAAAGGATCCGCAAAACTGATCGTCTCTAATTCTACAATAGCATACAATGATGGTCATGCCATCTTAGTAGATAATGCAGATTCAACTTATATTATCAATAATGTCATTTATAATACTAGAGATGAGGCGGCAATCCGAGTCAATTCTGCTCAAGAAACATTTATAATTGGCAATCATCTATACAATAATGATTTTGAAGCAATCAATGGAGAAGCCCCACTTTATATAAAAGGAAACGAGATAAATGATAATGGAGGAGGGATTAGAATTGATGCTGCTGAAATGAAAGTTACCATAGAAGACAACATTATATACAATAATATATCTCCAAATATTGGAGGCATATTTATACTTAATTCTGCTGAACTTCTACTTAGACAAAATTTGATCTTTAACAATGAATCACAACGATTCGATGGTGGTGGGCTATTGCTAAACTTGACTGATTCCACTTCAAAATACATAGTGAATAATACTATTGCAAATAACAAAGTAAGGTCAGCTCATAGAGGAAACAATATATTCTTTTACACTGCAATTGACTCTACTCTTGATCTTAATATGCTCAATAATATTATCTACAGTAGTGGCTATTTTGACAAAAGTGTTCAATGGCAGAATATTGAGGGTCAGAATATAGCTTACAATTGCATCAACCAGCCTGGAATAGAACTATTAGGCATAACAAATGTCAATTCGGATCCTGGTATTTCCAATCCAACTACAATGGGCAACATAGGCAGCTATGATTGGACTCTAGATTCTATGTCGATTTGTATTGATGCCGGACATCCTACAGAAACTTCTTTACTATTACCACTTGACATAGCAGGGAATCCCAGAATAGTTGATGGAAGAGTAGATCTTGGAGCTTTTGAATATGTTGCTCCCTCAGCTATTAGCGAACTAAGCACTGAATCGTACACTATATACCCCAACCCTGTAAATGATCTGCTCCATATCTCATTAAAGGACATTGGCCAATGCGAGATCATATTGTATGATGCTACTTCAAAAGCAGTTCTTGAGAATTCTATTGTGAATAGTACTACCCTAGATCTTAGAGATCTAAGGCCGGGGATTTATTTCTTCAGAATCAAAAATAAAAAGAGCCTGATAGGTCAAGGGAAAATTTTGAAGTATTAAGAAGGAATTTTTTTTATATGAAAATGAAGTCCAAAGCCAAGAGTTTGAAAAGAAGACTAAAAGACATTCGTATTTCGTAATTCAAAATTGGTAATTAAAGACCCCTATCTTTGTCGGATTCATTTTTCAAAACTATGTCACTAAAATCAATTGCTGTATTTTGTGCCTCATCCGATGGCAATGATCCTATTTACAAAGAAACTGCCTATCAAGTTGGGAGGACCTTAGGAGAAAAGGGTTATCGAATTGTCTATGGCGGTGGCAAAGTTGGATCTATGGGAGCGGTGGCTCAAGGAGGTCTTGAGGCAGGAACAGAAGTAATTGGTGTGATCCCCGACTTTCTCATGACCAAGGAAATTGCCAAAGAGGATCTTACAGAACTGATTGTGGTGGAAAATATGCACGAACGGAAGCTCAAGATGAATGAACTTTCAGATGCAAGTATCAGTCTGCCCGGTGGATTTGGAACCCTTGAAGAGTTCTTTGAGATCATTACCTGGGGTCAGTTGGGATTGCATACAAAACCATCGGCCATTTTAAATATCAATGGCTATTACGATTCTATGGTCCATCAATTCGAGAGGATGCTTGAAAGTGGATTACTTCAGAAAAAGTTCAAAGAAATGTTGCTCATTGAGTCAGACTTGAACATACTATTGAAAAAGATGAAAACCTATGATCATCCGGTAGTTAAGAGATGGTTGGATAAAGAAGACATATAAATTTTTAAATCTGAGCAACGAATTTTAAATTCAAACCGTCTGTAATGCATGACGATCCTAAGAAATAGAATATTGTACTTTTTGGTCACAGGTATTAGCCTGCTGATCTTTTTACTTTCATTCTAGCTTCTTTTAGCTTCGAAGTTTTTGGTTAGTACTTCACTTGATTCGTTATTGGTTAGACGCCTAAGGGCAAAAGTTGTTTCAACTTTTGCCCTTATTTTTTGTTCCATTTAGAAGATTCAATCAATCTTAATAGTTATCTTTCTTAAAATATTGAATTTCAGCATATAGCTATATTTTATAGTTTCTATATTTATACAATAGAATTATAGGTGTATTTGAGTAACTTATTCATTATTAGATCGTAAGTGAAGCTTTGAAAAATCCGCATCAATTGAGCAATCTTTTAGGAAGTAAGGCCTTAGTTCTTTCAATTTTTCTTTCAATCATTCCAATAATTGGATTTTGTCAGCCGGCCAATGATGATTTTGCAAACGCCATTGAAGTTACTTCAATAATTGGGACTTGCTCTGCAGACGAGGCTTATACAACCATTAATGCAACTGCAGACCTCAACCCCGGAAGCTGTTGGAATAATTCCGGCCCACAATTTAATGTTTGGTTTTGGTTTGAAGTCCCATCAACTGGTGAGATCTATATCAAGGTTGATAGAGGAGGGACGAAAGGAACCCAAAGAAGAACACAATTAGCCTTATGGAAGAAAAATGGAACAACAGCTGTTGACTGTGAAGTATACAATTTTAATGATGAAGATGTTGATCTCTCTCAATCAGGATTGACTCCTGGAGATACTCTATACATATCGGTTGATGCTTTTAATGCTTCATATGATGGAACATTCACATTGTGTATTGACTCATTGGTAGACTATGACATGTACGAAGGCGCAATTGATGTCACCTCAGTATTAGGAGGCTGCTCTGCAGACGAGGCTTACACCACCATTGGTGCATCAGCCGATAGATCTGCCGGTTCTTGTTGGAACAATTCAGGCCCGCAATTCAATAGGTGGTTTTATTTCACTGCCCCAACAACTGGCATTGTAAATATAACCGTAGATCGTGGTGGATCTAAAGGAACTCAAAGAAGAACACAACTGGCTCTTTGGGAAGCTGATGGAACAACTGAAGTCGAATGTGAGCTCTACGCCTTCAATGATGAGGATGTGGATATGGGCTACGTTGGCCTAACTCCGGGTGCTACCTATTATATTTCAGTTGATGCATTCAATACTTCTTACTATGGATCTTTCACACTTTGTATAGATACAATAGCCGATTATGACTTCTATGAAGGAGCCATTGATGTTACTCCTATTTTAGGTGGATGTTCTGCTGATGCTGCCTACACTACCATTGGTGCATCAGCCGATAGATCTGCCGGTTCTTGTTGGAACAATTCAGGCCCCCAATTCAATAGGTGGTTCTATTTTGTTGCTCCAAGCACAGGAATAATTAACATTACTATAGATCGCGGAGGTTCCAAAGGAACTCAAAGAAGAACGCAATTGGCTCTTTGGGAAGTCGACGGAACTACGGAAGTAGACTGCAAGATCTACGCATTCAATGATGAGGATGTAGAGCTAGGTGCGATTGGATTAACACCAGGAGATACTTTCTATATTTCTGTAGATGCTTTCAATACTTCCTACGACGGAAGTTTCACACTCTGCATTGACACAACAGCCAGCTATGATTTCTATGAAGGAGCGATAGATATCACTTCCTATATTGGTGGTTGCACTCCTGATGCAATATATGCTACCATTGGAGGTTCTTCCGATCAATTGGCAGGCTCTTGCTGGAATAATTCTGGACCTCGATTTAATAAATGGTTCAAATTCACTGCACCTGCTAGCGGACAGATTAATATACTAATTGATAGAGGAGGATCTAAAGGGACCCAAAGAAGAACACAATTGGCTTTATGGGAAACTGACGGTATTACAGAAGTAGGCTGTAAAATCTATGCCTTTAATGATGAGGATGTCGAAATTAGTGAACCCAATCTGACTCCTGGCGCAACCTATTATATATCAGTGGATGCTTTTAATACCTCTTATGATGGGTCATTTACTATATGTTTGGATGATGAAGTGAGTTATGATTATTTCGAGGGGGCAATTGAACTTACCGATCTGAACAATTGGTGCTCTTCAGATGCAGAATTTACTACCATTGGAGGTTCTCCTGATCAATTGGCAGGCTCTTGCTGGAATAATTCTGGACCTCGATTCAATAAATGGTTTAAATTCACAGCTGTTAGCAATACTGTTACTATCACTGTTGATCGAGGAGGTTCACAAGGAACTCAAAGAAGAACTCAGTTGGCATTATGGGAATCTGACGGAACAACAGAAAGACAATGTGTGTTATACACCTTCAATGATGAGGATGTATCACTATCTGATGGAACACTCACAGTGGGAAATACATACTACATCTCAGTAGATGCTTTCAACACCTCTTATGACGGAAGCTTTACACTTTGTATCGACAACATCGACACAGAATATTATTCAATAACTGATGGCAATTGGAACAATTCTTCAACCTGGTCAATTGTTAGTCACGCCGGTGCTCCTGCCGCAACCTTCCCTTCTACAGGTGATGTAGTTTATATTCAAGATCATGAGGTAACCGTCAATGTAGATGAAGCATGTGCTGAAGTTCGACTAAATGTCTCAGCTGACAATACTCGATTAACGCTAGATGGCAATGATCTCAATGTAGCAGGTAAGGTGAGCATGATCAACACCGGAAATAACTTTGATTGTAATATCGACTTGGTCTCAGGTTCAAACCTAACCATCAATGACGATCTAATTTTAGATAGGCAAGGCGGCAATAATGTATTTGAAGTTAGTTTAGCCAACAATACAAGTATTGACATAAACAAAGACCTCCTCATTCAATCTAGTGGAGGAGTGGTAACAAACTCCGAGATACTGCTTGCCGGAAATTCAACCTTAACAGTTGGTGAAAATCTAACATTTACAGAAAGTTCACAGATCTCTGTCGGAGAAGATCTTACTTTCACTGCTACAGCTGATGATAAGGTAGAAATTGAAATGAATAATTCCAGTAGTCTTAGCATTGCAGGAGATATCGTTCTTGGTTCTCCGGCTTATGGCATACTTGATTTCAACAATAGCAGCACACTTGTATTCAATGGAAGCTCAAAACAAACCCTTCCTACATTTAATGGAAGTGGTGGGACAGATATTTTCGATGTGGATAGGATCATACTGAATAACTCTTTCGGGGCTATTCCTCAACTTGAACTAAGCGACGATCTCACCATTGAAGAGTATATATCCTTTCTAGATGGAGTCATCGACTGCAATGGCAACACTTTGATCTTTGAAACAGGAGCATATACCACTGGTGATAACAATGGAAGTTATGTAGACGGACCCGTTCAATTCAATGGTGCGGGAGATGCTTACTTCCCAACCGGAGACGGGAGTGTTTGGGCACCTGTTGAATTGGAAAACCTTACTGGTGATGCCTCAACTGTGTTTACGGTTGAATATTTCTATGATGACTATGGCAACAATTCAGTTACTGCCCCTTTAACTCACGTTTCCATTATAGAATATTGGGACCTTGAAAATACAGGAACAGCATCTAGTGCAGATGTTACCTTGTATTTTAAGAATACCACAAGAAGTGAAATAGATGATTTCGCAGATCTTGTCATTGCTCATTATAATTCCGGTACTTCTAAATGGGAAACCTTTGGGCAAGATAATGTTATTGGAGCAAATCCAGGCAGCATTACTGTTGATGGTGTTAGCTCTTTCAGCCCATTCAGCTTTGGCTCATTAGACGAAAATTCTAACCCACTTCCGGTAGAATTGCTTTCATTTGATGCTTTTATAGCTGATGATGAAAGCATTAAGGTCAATTGGATTACCTTAAGTGAAATTAACAATGACTATTTTGAAGTAGAACGATCATCTGATGGCATTAAATTCAATAAGCTTGCAAAAATTGCCGGAGCAGGTAATAGTGCAAGTCGTATTGACTATGAATACACTGATCTTCTTCCACCTTATCAAAGCAATCAATTCTATTATCGTCTAAAACAAGTTGACTACGATGGTGCATCTACTTACTATGGTCCCATTCAACTTTATAGAAAAACAAAGACTGAACTTGAGTTCAATGCATATCCAAATCCAATTAAAGCAGGGGATCTACTTAAGATCGATTTGAAGAATACCAATGGCTCAAAAGTTCTCTTAAGTCTGACTGAACTCAATGGGAGAATTGTTTTTCAGAAGGAGCTAAATTCTGATCAATTTGAAGGATATAGTCTACAAATTCCATCTCATCTCAAAAGTGGATTGTATTTATTGAATATGACAGATGGGCAGGATCAATTCAATTTAAAGCTCACGGTACACTAACTGATTTTACTGATATCAAAGAAGGAGTGCGGCTTTATTGCATAACTTTGCCGCAGTTCTTTGAATTATAGAAACTAGATGCAAGAAGCT
>JAUIGQ010000191.1 GCA_030429925.1 Bacteroidia bacterium
CGATACAAACGCCTGTATTTTAATATTCTTAGTGGCTAAAAATTGCTTAGCTATTGCTCCGGCCACTACCCTACAAGCAGTTTCTCTTGCTGAGGACCTGCCTCCTCCTCTATGATCGCGAAGACCATACTTTGCTTCGTATACATAATCAGCATGGGAAGGACGATAATTATCTTTAAGGTGAGAGTAGTCCTTTGACCGGGCATCTTCATTCTTGATCATAAAGCCAATGGGAGTTCCGGTTGTCTTTCCTTCGAAGACCCCCGAAAGGAACTCTACCTTATCTGCTTCATTTCTTTGGGTAGTTAACTCTGATTGACCGGGTCTTCTTCTGTCAAGTTCAGTTTGAATGAATTCCATATCCAAGGCTAATCCAGCCGGACATCCATCGATGATCCCGCCAATTGCCTCACCGTGTGATTCACCAAAAGTGTGTAATTGAAATAACTTTCCGAATGTACTTCCTGCCATAAGGCGAAGGTAACCAAAGTTCAAACTTCAGAGAGCTTATGGAAGATGTATAAGTTTACTTGCGGCTGTAATTCCAGATTCCAGGTTCCAGACTCTAGATTCTAGCAAGCTATTTACAATCTCACAATTAGCCCTTACCTTCGTCGGAGAAATTAACAGTGCATGCTGATAAAGAATATTAAAAGTCTTTTACAGGTTAGAGATGACTCCAAACCACTTAGGGGAAAAGAACTAGGAAAATTATCAAAGATCGATCATGCTTGGTTGTTGATCAAGAATGGCAAGATCGCCGACTTTGGAAGTATGAACCAAGTTCCAACAGTGAGTGATAGGATCAAGATCATTGATGCGGAAGGGAAATATGTGCTGCCAACTTGGATTGATTCACATACTCATTTGGTCTTTGCAAAAAGCAGAGAAGAAGAATTCGAGATGAGAATCAAAGGAAAGTCTTATGAAGAGATCGCCAAAGCAGGAGGTGGAATATTGAATTCAGCAGACAAACTGAGGATAACCCCTGAAGAGAAACTATTTGAGGATGCCCTCAAAAGATTGGATGAAGTGATCAGGATGGGAACAGGAGCCATAGAGATCAAGAGTGGCTATGGCCTAGAAGCAGGAGCAGAATTGAAAATGTTGAGGGTGATCAAAGAGTTGAAAAAAAAATCACTCATACCTATTAAGTCCACCTTCCTTGGTGCACACGCATTTCCCAAGCATTATAAAGATGATCATCTGGGTTATATTCAGGAGATCAGAGAGCAAATGCTTCCCAAAATTGCTGAAGAAAAACTGGCAGATTATATCGATGCCTTTTGCGAAGAGGTGGCATTCTCAGCTGATGAGACCAGAGAGATCATTCAGGCAGGTGCTAAATACGGATTGAAAGCAAAGGTTCACAGCAATCAATTTAATAGCATGGGAGGAATTGAATGCTGCGTTGAAGAAGGTGCTTTGTCAGTAGATCATTTAGAGGTTGTTAATGATGAAGAAGCAGAATTGCTTGGAAATTCAGAGATCATCTCAACCCTATTACCCTCTGCGCCATTCTTCTTAAGCGACCCATACCAACCAGCCAGGAAGCTCATAGATGCCGGTGCCGCAGTAGCCTTGGCAACAGATTACAATCCGGGTTCTTCTCCTTCGGGGAATATGAACTTGGTGGTTGCTCTGGCTTGCATTAAATTAGGAATGACAGTTGAAGAAGCAATCAATGCTGCCACCATCAATGGAGCATTTGCCTTAGAATTACAAGATCAAGTTGGATCTATAAGAAGAGATGCTTTGG
>JAUIGQ010000192.1 GCA_030429925.1 Bacteroidia bacterium
TCATGACTTTATAGAGGATGCAATTAAGGCAGGTGCTACAACAGTAGTTTGTGAAGCAATACCTTCTAACCCATCAGCCGATGTTAGCTTCATTCTGGTTGAAGATAGCTCTGAAGCTCTAGGTGTCATGTGCCACAATTATTATGAGCAGCCCACCGAGAAACTTAAGCTGATAGGGGTAACGGGGACCAATGGTAAAACAACAACGGTTAGTTTGCTTTATGAGCTATTTACCCTACTGGGAAGGAAATGTGGCTTGATCAGTACGGTGTTAAATAGGATTGGTGATAACACCCTAGAGGCGACTCATACAACTCCGGATGCAATCCAGTTGAACAGGATGCTTGCCCAAATGGTGGATGCAGAATGCGAGTACTGCTTTATGGAGGTTAGTTCCCATGCAGTTGTTCAAAGGAGGATTGCCGGGTTGAAATACAGTGGAGGGATCTTTACCAATATCACCCCCGAGCATCTAGATTTTCACAAGACTTTCAAAGAATATATCGAGGCGAAGCAAATGTTCTTCAACGGACTTCCCTCTACCTCTTGGGCACTTTCCAACAGAGACGATAAAAATGGAGAAGTAATGCTTCAAAATTCAAGGGCCCAGAAGCATTATTACGCCTTGAAGAAGCCGGCAGATTTCAAGTGCAAAATAATTGAAAGCAGCTTTGGTGGACTGCAATTGAAATTAGATGAGCAGGAAGTATGGAGCCCATTAGTAGGGCGCTTCAATGCTTACAATCTCACCGCTATTTATGCTTGTGCCATCCTTTTAGGACAGGAGAAGCTGGAAGTGTTGACAGCCTTGTCTCAACTAAAGGCAGTAGCAGGCAGGTTTCAGTTCATTTCACAAGGCAATGTTTCAGGAATAGTGGATTATGCCCATTCTCCCGATGCACTTGAAAATGTCCTTAAGACCATTAAGGAAGTGAGAAGCGGCAATGAGCAAGTGATCACCATTGTAGGTTGTGGCGGAGATCGGGATAGAACAAAGAGGCCGGTTATGGCCAAGATCGCATGTGAGCTTTCTGATAAGGTGATCCTCACCTCTGATAACCCAAGGACCGAAGATCCGGAGGCAATTATTGAAGAGATGAAAAGCGGTGTTGACAATGTATCCAGGAAGAAGGTACTGGCAATCACCAATAGAAGAGAAGCTATCAGAACCGGAAGCAGTTTGGCAAAGGCCGGTGATATAATTCTGCTAGCAGGAAAAGGACATGAAACTTATCAAGAGATCAATGGGGTGAGAAATCACTTCGACGATAGAGAAGAATTATCGGCAGCATTAAATGATTTTCACTCAGAAGCAAAACTGAACTGATATGTTATACTACCTCTTTGAATATTTGAATGAAATGGACGTGCCCGGTGCAGGGGTCTTCCAATACATTACTTTCAGAACGGCTGCATCAGTGATTGTGTCACTGCTTATCTCAATGGTTTTTGGTAAGCGTATCATTCGCTTGTTGCATAGAAAGCAAGTAGGAGAGACGGTTCGCGATCTTGGCCTAGAAGGTCAAAATCAAAAGCAAGGCACTCCAACCATGGGTGGACTGATCATCTTGGCTTCCATCCTGATCCCAACCTTGCTCTTTGCTAAACTGGATAATATTTATGTGATCCTAATGCTGATCTCAACGGTCTCCCTCGGCTTGATTGGTTTCATAGATGATTATATCAAAGTCTTCAAGAAGAACAAGGCCGGATTGGCCGGAAAATTCAAGATCATAGG
>JAUIGQ010000097.1 GCA_030429925.1 Bacteroidia bacterium
TGTAATAGAATTGAGAGAAATCCTTGCTCCCTCCAATTGGCCGAGTGGATATCAAACCAAAATCAGCAGAGGTGATCAGGTCTCTGGTAAGGTCAATTGCATCTGTTGAGGAGTTTCCTTTGATCTCCATTACAGAAGCCAGATCTCCCTTCTTACAAGTAAAGATGAAAGGTTCATCATCGTTTAAACTGTCGATCAAATTACTTCCTAAGGTTCTTAAAGCTCCAAGAATGGTTGGGTCTTGAGCATTGATCTGGGAGTAATCTACATTCTGCCAAGTATAGAGCACAATGAAATTTCCTGAAGGAATCTCGTTCAATAAGAAGTTCCTCATGGCCGTCATCTGGGCCGTATCATTTTGTCGGAATAGAAAGTATTTCTCAGACCTTTGTCGGTCTGCCCCACAATAATTATCAGCATTTGCCTGTCCGAAATAATTGTTAGGATTGGCTCCATTATAAGGCGTTTCCCAAGATTCCAGGTCTAAAGAATCTAACACAGCTATTAAAAAGCCGGGCTGGGCACCACAGGCATTTCTTTCCCGGACATCTGCATCAACCGAGTACCGAATAGAGAAGGTCTCATTCAAAGTTGGAGATGATTTGGTATACACATACAACTCCTTCACATTGTTCGTGAAATCAAACCTATTAGTATTATGATCTTGCCTTAAAAAGAGATAGCTATTCTTTTTGAATTGATCGAAGTTACTCTGCGACCAGCCGGTTCTATCGGGCAGATATTGAAAAGAGCGCACCTTCCAATTGAAATCTTCACCCGGTGCCGGTTGCTTGCTCACCCTCCAATAGAAAACGGCGCTATCGTCAATTGTATTCAACAGTTCAGGCTGCCATGACAAGGCTCCACCAGTGCTGCTAATGGAAGTATTCTCCTTATTTGGTGAACTAAAGTCTTCCCTTGTATCTATCTCGAACAAATAGGTTTGCAACTCTTCAAAGGCATAGGCAGTTGAGGCATAAAGCGTAGGCGACCAATCTCCAATGATCGCCTGATCATAGGGGTAAATGGGAGTGATCTCCCCTGACCTGATCAGCAATGAAATATCGATTCTATTGTTCATTTCAGAGGCTTCATTCAGCTGACCGAAAGGATCAATGATGATGGTGATCTGATTTTCCCCAACATCCGTAAATGGGTCGATAGGTAGGGTAAACTCTACGGCTTGTTCATAATATAGTCCAACCATTTGACGCAGATAGGTTGTATCTTGTTTGGATGAATTAGGGAAAGTCCTTCTCAAGCTGATGTAAACGGTATCGTTCTCTGCCTTACCAATATTCTCTGCTATGATCTGAACTTTGAAGGAATCGATCTCAGTAGTAAGCTCTTCCGGATCAATGGATAGGTTTTCTTCCAGTATTCTATAATCTCTTTGAGGCAAATAATTAAGTGCTACTGCCGGATCGCCCTGCAATGACATTTCCAAAGCCACCCTTGATATTTGTTCATTGGCTCCACCATCAGCAAGGGAAATAGAAGTTTGTCTCATTACCTCAGCTATGCTTTTGCCGTAGTAATCTTTCGTTATGTGATCGAAGAATTTACCGGAATATTGATTCAGATAGAAGGCATAGCCCAGATTCCCTGTAGCAATGTATGCTATGGCACCTTTGTTTCGTTCCAAGACATAATCTTCTCCCGTGCTTATACTGTTGGCTTGGTGATAGTTTCCCGTGAAGCAAGAGTTGGCCAGCATCAAAGGATACTTTCCTCGGTTCTGCAATTTATCAGGAGTGTCAATGCTAATATCGAAACCATCATTGGCAGAAGCATGTCCGAAAAAGGTCATGATGCTCACTCCATTGTTGATCAATGTTCTCACAGAATCTGAAAGAGATGTTTGAAATGGAGCGGAAGAGCTCTTTCTAAATAACCGAGCTTGGCCACCATAGAACTGTCCTTCAAAATCTTGAGCATAGGAGTTCAGATAATTCTGATAAATATTGGTTTCCCCTTCTGACCTACCTCCGGCAAAGTTCAACCCTTCCTTCATCCACTTTGCTCTAGGAGCTGCTTCGTATTCGATCAGCTTGTCCAAATAAATATCCACCTCAGACCCATTCCTTGCACTTACTCTTCCCAGGGGTATGGCCGGAACAATGGCGGAATCATTCAAGCCGGCTAGCAGAAGGTTATCTGCCGGCGGGTTTCCCATTGTGGGAACAAGGTTCTCTGTTTGGGCTGAAGAAGACCTTCTATGAGCTTTTGCACTGACTGATTTCCCCAACAATAAGAGATGTGTGGGTGGGAAACTCCAATCGTTGATCCCTTCCTGAATGAAATTCCTGATGGCCATAGGATGAGTTGGAATACCATAGGAGTATTGATCATAGAGATCGGTTACGTTCACGATCTCAACCGTTTTACCCTGCCCTCTGTGGTAGGCCGCATAGGTGGTTGCTTCAGCATACAATTGAGGATGAGTAAGAATAATGTAGGTACTGTCTATTATCAATGATGAAAACTCTGTAAATCTTCCTGTAATGCTTACCCTTTCAAGATTTGAAATACTTCTCAATTGATTGGGATGCAAGATCACGCATTTCTTTCTCCCTCCTGAATTGGGCACAATGGCTTTATAATTTTGAAGCGTTTGCACCACTCTGATCCTCTTTTGATTTTGCAGATCATAGAGGATGGGCTGACTTCCTCCGTTAAAGGCAGTGATCTCCAAAAGACTGGCGCTTTGATTTGGATTATCTTCCACCAAGAACTCCAGATAACTTAGATTGCTAAAGTTCAATCTTCTTGGATAAGTAAGTTTAATATAAGCCGGAGCTGTTCTATCCACATCGGCATTGAGGTCATCTACACTTCTTAAACTAACCGTATTGGTGCCGTCGTAGAAGTTGGTAGAAGGAATGGTTGTATTGATCTCTTCCAACTGGTAACCATTGAAAATAGTTTCAAAACGAAAACCTTGAGCGATGAACTCAAGATGATGATCGGGATCTTGAGTGGGATTGGATGCTCCTGCGAGCTTTGCTTCCATCTCAACAGGCGGACCGGCATTTAAATGCCCAAACATTTCCATTTGCAGATTCCTCGTTTGTCCAAGATTTATTGCTGGTCCCATCCAACCTTCTTCAGGAGTATAATAAGGAGAGGTGGCTCCACCATTATATGGTTGACCATCATAATAGGCATTGTTGAAAAAGATCAGGCTTTCTTTCCATACCAAATTGGCAGCGAAATAACTTCCAAAGTTGATATCGTTGAATTCCTGATATCGCTTATTGGAACCACTTCCCCAAGAAAGGAAATAATAGATGGTATCATTGATCAAACTATAGTGGGGGTTGGGTTGATCTGCTTCCGAGCCATAGAAAACAGTATCTAGCCAGCCATCGTTCCTTTCTGCATAGAACTCAATAAAGTCGTTGGCGTCAAAACTATTGTCGGATTCATTGGGAATATAGATTGGTATTTCCTCACCCCTTGCATAGATCCTGAATTCAGAGGGCTGAATGGTATTGATGGGAATTAAGGCAGCTTGAAGATCTTGGTAGGTAATTCTATAGACCCCACTTTCTGTAATGGGAAACTTATAATGAGGCCGACTGTAATCGATCCATTCATTGCCGTTCACTTGAGCGAAGAGGAAAGTTGGAAAAAGAAGGAATAAAAAAGCTAGATGTTTCTTCACTTCTTACGATTTAGGTCAATTCTCAGAGAGAAGACATTGGAGTACAATGCCACTGAGCGATCGCCTATATCGGTAAGAGCATAATCTATAGAGAAACGAGAGAATTGAACTCCCAAACCGAAGTTAGGCTGGAAGGTGGTGATACGGTTACCGTCAATATCATCCGTGATCTGAACATTTCCCATACCCAGTCTTAAGAAGATAAGATCCATATAGGTTGCCTCTATCCCAACAGAAGGGTCAATGCTGATGGGGTCAGAACTGATCAAGACATTTCTTCTTCCGTCGAAGGTATTTTTAAGATTAACTTCAGCCAACATACCGATGCGATTGCTGAAGATAAATTTACGGTTTACGCCAAGAATAAGTTCAGGTAAAGTGATCTCAACTGAGTTCTCAGGAAGTTCATTACCTGTAAGCACAAACACCCTTTGTGTTTCAGCATCCAGGTTGGAGGTCCAGGCGTTGAAAGTAGAGGTTACATCTCTAGCCATTGCCGCATAGGTCCATTTGCTTCTTTGATAGCGAATTCCCGCATCCAATCCGAATCCCCAAGATTGTGCAAAGTCGCCCACGCTTCTGTGAATGATCTTTACGTTACCACCGAAACTCAATCCTTCTATGTTGGTGCGACGAGCATAGGAGATCAATCCGGCATAGTCGGCGGCTGAAAAGGAACTTACCCTATTGAAATCAATATTCCCTTCAGAATCTATGAGTTGGGTAGTGTTGGGAATATCATCCACCCCAAAACGGATAAAGGAAACTCCGAAAGAACTATTGGAATCTATTTTAGTGGCGAATGCTCCATAGTCGTAAGCGGCAATTCCGGCAAAATATTCAGAATGCATGAAAGAGAATTGGAAATCACTGCTCAGCTCTGTTAAACCTGCAGGGTTCCAGTAGCCGGCGGTTACGTCGTTCACATTGGCAACTGAAGCATTGGACATCCCCAAAGCTCTGGCACCTACCCCTATCTTCAGGAATTCGTTACTGTACTTAGGCGCTTGGGCTAATAGCTGAGCGGGTAGCAACAGCAAGCAAGCCAGGGAAAATGTTAGCAGAAATCTTTTCATAAATTGCAATGGCTGAAATTACTAACTCTTTTGCGAGCTATTTATTTCAATAAAGATAAAATTTGATGGAAGAAACAATGGATTTGTTCCATCTGAAGAAAAGACGGAAATTCGTGGCGCTTGCATGCATGAACACAAAACTATGAAGAGGCATATTCCCAACGCCATTACTTCCTTGAACCTATTTTGCGGTTGTATCTCTATTCATCAGATGAGTCAGGGGAACATTGCCATGGCAGCCGGATTCATTTTGCTGGCGGCTTTCTTGGACTTCTTCGACGGAATGGCGGCAAGGATGCTGGGTGTTAGCTCGGAGATCGGGAAGCAGCTAGATTCGCTGGCTGATGTGGTAAGCTTTGGAGTTGCCCCCTCCTTTATTGCTTTTTATTTGCTCTATGGTTCTTTGGAAAATCGATTCCTGGCCTATCTGGCATTTATCATTGCCATCTATTCAGCATTGCGATTGGCAAAGTTCAATATAGACGATCGACAAAGCGATTCATTCATTGGATTGCCCACTCCGGCCAACGCTCTTTTTTGGGTGGGCATTGCTTTGAGTTACTGGCAAAGTTGGAATGTGGAATATGGCAAATGGGCGGCAGAGCTTTGGGTAGACTTGAGTGGTGAATCGTTCTTCCTATTCGCGGGAGTATTTGTTCTTTCTTATGCTTTGGTGTCGGAGCTTCCTTTGCTCTCTTTGAAGTTCAAACAATTTGGCTGGAAGGGAAATGAATACAGATATATATTGATCTTGATCAGTGGAATATTTATTGGCTTGTTTTTATTCGCCTCTATTCCCTTTATCTTACTTTTGTACCTCTTAATATCTATCATACAAAGCAGTCGCAATACAAAACAAGATGAAATTCATAGCTGAGATCGACATTATGCCATTGAAGGCACTTTTAGACCCACAAGGAAAAGCGGTAACTTCTAGTTTAAAGAATTTGGATCTAGCTGAGATCGAGAATGTGAGAATTGGAAAGCATATCACTTTAGAGATCGATGCTGACTCCAAAGAGACTGCGAGTGCAAAGGTAGAAGAAGCCTGCAAAAAGCTCTTGGCCAACCAGATCATGGAAAGCTTTGAATTTAGCCTGAAGGAGGCGTAGACCCAGAATCTGGAGTCTGGAATCTAGAGTCTGGAATCTAGCGCGAGGACGGTCCTTCTACACTAAAGCTTCGGAGGATGAAGTGCGGTGTGCGGGTGCGACCTCTGTGTTACTCAGTGATATCCTCTGTGGCAGCGAAGCGACCCTGTGAAACTGAAAGAAGCCGGAGCCCGGAACACAGACATCAAGTCCAACCAACTTCCTTAAGCTCAGTAACTATGTTTTCATCCAACAATCCCTTAATCCTCCAATCTAACACTCTTTCCTAGCTCCTATCTTCTTCCTCCAACTCTAAGTGCATCACTCTAGATTCTTTTTTATACTTTCGGCAATAAATTAATCCACTCAAAATGAAAAAATTAAGTCTACTAATCGCTCTTGTTCTTGGAACATTCTTAATCTCAGAAGCACAGATCAAGAAAGCAGCGATCATCTCTATTTATGGGAATAAGAACTTGACAGATGATCCTCTTGAAACCAAGATGTATCAGGCCTTGCTAAATGATTCCTCCTATTCCATTACTCACACCATTGAAGAATTTGAAACCACATTGAACGAGGTGGTTATTCCCAAATTTCCATTTCCTTTTGCCAGCAAGGAGGAGATCACCGGAAATGAGAAATATCAAGCTATAAAAGAAAGACAATTAAGTAGTGTAACCAGCGAAGAAGATAGCGGTTATGTGGCCTATTTCTCCAATCTGGTTACGGCCAGTGGATACAAAGCCATTTCCGGATATGGGTCTATTGCCAAGGACACAAGAATCATCAAGGAAGTTTTCGAGATGTTCCCGGATATCGATGCTGTTATGACAGCTTATATTGATTTCAATCTGGTAACTGAAGCCGGTGCCATGGGACTCTCCAGCAAGAAAGTCGGTGCTTACTGTCACATTGCCGTTTATGATAGGGAGCTCAATAAGCTCATGAGATTGAGGGAGTCGGCCAAATCCAATGAATCTGTGATGGGTGCTATGGGGATGGTTACAGATCCTGAGAAATTGAAACCTATGGTCAAATCTGCCTCTGAGAATTTGATCAAGGACCTGCATGGTGGTAAGATCAATAAGAAGATCGATAAGATGGTCAAGAAGATGAACAAATAAGATTGATTTGTAGTCATCTCAAGCCAGCCATTCGGCTGGCTTTTTTTATGTCCGGTGATTTGTGGAGATCGATCAACTGTTGTAACTTCAAGTAGATCAAAACAAATTATGATGAAAAAGGAAAGAACAGAAGACAAAGTTCGTCTTCAAGATGTACCAAATATTGGTACATTTATAGAAAATAGCAGCATGGGCAGAAATACATCCATCACCTTAGGAGAACATTTTGAGAAATTCATTCAGTCGCAGTTAGATTCCGGTAAATATGGATCTACCAGCGAAGTGATCCGCTCTGCTCTTAGGCTTCTTGAAAAGGAGGAGAAGATAAATGCCATAAGAGAAAAGCTTATTGAAGCAGAGAGAAGTGGATTTACTTCTAAAACAAAAGAGGAAATTCTCAAGGAGTCAAAAGCCCGATTCAATGGGCAATTATAAACTGAGTGAAAGGGCTAAAGAAGATCTGATTCGAATTCATCACTATGGTATTAAGCAGTTTGGGGAAACTCAAGCAGACAAATACTACAATCAGTTTTTTGAGTACTTCGAAATTATCTCAGATAGGCCATATTCATTTGGAGCCATTGAGCACATCAAACCAGGTTATAGAAGGTGTGTTTGTGGAGTTGATAGCATCATTTACAAAATTGAAAATGATATTGTAGAAGTCATGGCCATAATAGGCAGACAAGATGCTGAAACATTGAAATAAAATCTGCTAATAACAACTCGACCAAACAGTTAGGCAATCATATACAGATATTCTCAAATCGCACCTATCAAAAATCCTCCATTGCTCTCCATAAAGTTTGTTGTAACTTCAAGTAACATTCAAAGCAAAAGTGATGGATCAAAAGAAAAAGGGAACCCATTATCTCCATAAAAGAGTAACAGCGATCCCATTGGAACAGAAAGGGAAAAAATACATTGGTTTAGAATTTTCCTATGATAAATTATTGATCGATATCTGCAAGCAGATCGGCGCCAGTTGGAGCAAGAAAAAGGGCTTGTGGTATTTAGAGAACTCCACGGTGAACTTCTACAAGATCATGGAAGGCTTTAAGGGTGTAGCCTGGGTAGACATCAAACGTTTGCGGCAGAAGCAGGCAGAACAAGCGGTGAGCCCCAAGTTCCATTTTGAAGTAGACTTAAGTGAAGAAACAGCAGAAGAGCTCAATCGATTTGAGCGGAAAATGCTTGCCAAGCGGTATAGCATGAGTACGGTGAAAACTTATTTGAGCATGTTGAAGCGATATTTCACTTATTACAACGAGCAACTCAGCAGTGATCTTGGAGATGATGATGTGGTGAATTATATGAACGATGTGGTATTGGCTGCAGGATATTCTGAGGTATATCAGCGACAATTGATCGGAGCCTTGAAGCTCTTTTACTTTTATGTGCATCAAGACAAGAGGGAATTTAGCGAAGTCCCCAGGGTGCGAAAGAGCAAGAGATTGCCGGAAGTATTATCGAAGGAGGAGGTGATGGAGTTGTTTGATGCCTGCACTAATTTGAAGCATGAGTTCTGTTTGAAGTTGATCTATGGCTGCGGATTGAGGGTTGGGGATGCGATCAGCATGAAACAAAGAGACATTGACCTGCACAGATATGTGGTGCATATCAAAAGCGGGAAAGGAAGGAAAGACCGAACGGTACCTTTTCCCAAAAGTCTGGAAGCTTTGTACCGGCGTTATTTGAAGCATTACAAACCCAGAGACTATGTATTGGAGGGACAGTTTGGAGGACCTTATACGGCCACCTCTGTGAACAATGTGATCAAGAAGGCCTGTGAGATCGCGGGGATCAAGAAGAGGGCAACGGCCCACACTTTAAGACACAGTTTTGCTACTCATATTATCAGCCATGGAGGGAATGTATTTATGTTGAAAGAGATCTTGGGACATTCAAGCACGAAGACCACACAGATCTATGTGCATTTGAACGATCAGGACATCAATTCTATAGAAAATCCATTGGATCGAATTATGAAAGATGCGGGAAAAGAAGTAGATTAGAGAAGAATTTTTAATCAAAATTTCAACTTGTGAAAAATAAAAAAAAGCAAATGTTTGTTTATCCATTCCGAAAATAGGATAAACCAAACAGTTGCTTTCGATAGAAACAAGTTGCCAACAATTAATATTCATTTCGATGAAAACAAAAAAATATTTTCTTTTAGCTGTTATTACATTCACATTCTCAGCATGTAAAAATGAAGTAAAAAACAATGAATCCACTAATGATTTTAGTGC
>JAUIGQ010000098.1 GCA_030429925.1 Bacteroidia bacterium
AAATCAAAGGTTTTACAGGGCGACCTTCCAGATCAGGTGAATGGTGTTGCAAATGATCTAAATGCTGATTGTATAGTAATGGGAACCAAAGGCGCAAGTGGCTTGAAGGAAGTCTTGATCGGTTCTAATACAGTTAGTATGATGAACTCTCTAAGCAGACCGCTATATGCAGTTCCCGAAGTTCATCAATACAAACCTATCAAAGAGCTAATGGTTGCTTATGACGGAAGTCCTGTAGATGATAAAACAGCAGAACACATTAAGTATTATGCTAAAAGACACCACATTTCACTAGACTTTGTTCATATCAGAATTGGTGATGAAAACCCACTTCAAAACTGGAAGGAAATTGAAGATAAATTCAGTGATGTGCAATTTGAGAAGATTGAGGTGCATGCCGATAGTTTTGAGAACGGATTGAAAGCAGCCACTGAAAGAAGGGAAGCATTATTGGTATTGATCAGGCACAAACAATCCTTCTGGGAAAGACTGTTCAATCTAAGCGATAGCAGAAAGGCATTGATGCACTCAAAGCTTCCTGTTCTAGTGATACCTGAGAACTAGAGCTCTTCAGCGCTAAATTGAAGTTCGAATAATTTGCGATAATGTCCGTCCTTCTCCAATAGATCTTGGTGATTCCCCTCTTCTATGATCTTTCCTTTCTCAAGCACAATGATCTTATCTGCCTTTTGAATGGTAGACAATCTGTGAGCAATGACAATTGAGGTTCTACCTTTGGTTAGGATATCCGTTGCGTTCTGGATCAATTGTTCTGACTCAGTATCAATAGAAGATGTAGCCTCATCCAGGATCAAAATGCTAGGATCGTGAACATAAGCTCTGATGAAAGAGATCAGCTGTCTTTGTCCTACCGATAACATCCCACCTCTTTCCTTCACATCATAATGATAGGCTCCCGGGAGTTTGCTGATGAATTCGTGGGCACCCACTGCCTTAGAAGCTTTGATCACCTCTTCTTCGCTGATATCAGGGTTGTTGAGGGTGATATTATTGTAGATGGTATCAGAGAAAAGGAAGACATCTTGCAATACCACCGACATTCTACTTCTCAATGCTTTCAGTTCATACTCCCTGATCGAAACACCGTCGATGAGAATTTCACCCTTCTGGAATTCATAGAACCTTCCCAAAAGATTGATGGTAGATGTTTTTCCTGAGCCTGTTGCACCGACAAAAGCAATGGTTTCACCTGCCTTCACCTTGAAACTGATGTCTTTCAATACATAGTCTTCATCTACATAAGCAAAGGATACATTCTTGAATTCAATATCTCCTTTAAGATCTTCAACTACAAAATCTCCTTCATTCTCAATGCTACTTTTGGTATCTAAAATTTTGAAGACCCTTTCTGAGCTCACCATTCCCAATTGGAGCGTATTGAATCGATCTGCCAATTGCCTGATCGGACGATAAAGCATATAGATATATAGAATGAAGGCAAAGAGGTTACCCAAAGTGGTAAAGCCGGAAATCACTCCCTTGGTACCCCACCAAACCAGCAAGGCCAAAGAGCCTGCAGAGAGTAGTTCCACCACCGGGAAAAAGATGGAGTAAGCCCAAACCGTTTTGATATGTGCATTCCTGTGAAGCTTGTTCATTTTTTCAAATCTGCTCTTCTCTACATCTTCCCTGTTGAAGACCTGAATGATCTTCATTCCTGTAACTCTTTCCTGCACAAAAGCATTCAGTCTTGAAACCTGAGTTCTTACCTCCTGAAAGGCCTTTTTGATCACTTTTTTGAAGATCATAGTAGCAATGATCAAGAAAGGAATCGGGATCAAGCTGATGAGGGTGAGCATCCAATCTGTATAGAACATAAAGGCGATAACTGCGATCAATTTCAAAATGTCTCCGAAGATCACGAGTACCCCTTGAGAAAAGATGTTGGCAATGGTTTCAATGTCGGATACCGTTCTTGTTACCAAGGTTCCTATAGCTGTTTTATCAAAATATTTCAGTCGGAAAGAAATGATATGCTGATAAAGCTGAACCCTTAGATCTTTGATAATGGTTTGTCCCAGCCAGTTGGCCAAATAGGTTTGATAGAACTGAACGATGGCTTCTATGATCAACAAACCGATCAAGATCATGGTCAAGTTCATTACCCCTTCCACATCGGCCTCGCTCACTTCAACATCAATGATCTGTTGAATAAGGTATGGCCTCAAGGGAGCCAGAACTGCCAGAATAATGACCAAGAATCCGGTGAGGTAGAAGGTCAACTTGTACGGACCCACATACTTCATTACCCTTTTAAAAAGGGCAGTATCCCATGCCTTACCACTTACCTCACTCATAAATATATAGATTCAGGATAATCGATCTTTTGAAGGTATAGTCCATGAGCAGGCGCAGATACACCGGCTGCACTTCTATCCATTCGTTTGATCACTTCTTTCATTTCTTCTATTGCTCTTTTACCTTCTCCTATCTCGATCAATGTTCCTACAATAGCCCTGACCATATTCCTCAAAAATCTATCTGCCTTGATCTCAAACACCCATTGATCATCCTTTTCTACCCATCGGGCAAATTCAATGGTGCAAAGATTGGTTTTTGTTTGAGTATTAGAGCGACTAAATGAACTAAAATCTTGCTTTCCCAAAAGTGCTTCTGCGGCCTTGTTCATATTGAAGAAATCCAATGCCTTGTAATGATGGTAAGCCAGCTCCTTTAAGAATGGATCCTTTGATTTTAAAAGATGATAGTGATAGGTTCTGCCTGTGGCATCAAATCTAGCATGAGCCTCCTCTTTAACTTTCTTTAAAGAGTGAATGGCTATCTCTGCTCCCACTATATTGTTCAATTGATAGATGAATTGGTCCTCATCTCCCACTGCCTTGTCTAGATCAAAATGTGCTACCATTTCCTTAGCATGTACTCCTGTATCTGTCCTCCCTGCTCCTACGATCTCAATGGTTTCTCGGCAGATGGTGCTTAAAGCATCTTCAATACATTCCTGCACACTTCCGGCATTCTTTTGCTTTTGCCAGCCATGAAATTGTGCGCCTTTATAAGCTAATTGAAGGAAATATCTGGGCATCTTAAAAGCTTAAAAGTAATTCCATTTGCTTTTCCATCTCCTTTCGAGTGTAATCATCATTCAACTCATTCTTGGATAGCAAGTCGTAGATCTTAGATATAGGAAGCTTTTGAGGCATTACAGCAACTTGCAGATAGTTCAATATGTCGCTCAAATGATCCATTCCCCGCAGATTACCGGCCCTTCCGGCAGAAATACCGATCAAGGCTGCTTTCTTTCCTCTGTAGTTGACTGGCTCAATGGCATCCAGAAACAACTTCAGAATTCCCGGGATACTTCCATTGTATTCAGGAACAATGAAAAGGAACTTGTTGGCGGGAATAATATATTCCTCAGCGATCTTGGAAAAGACAGAGGTTTTGTATTCATAAACCGAATGCAGATCGATCTGATCCGGCAAAGAATCCAATTCGAACAGTTTCACCTCTTCCTTCCTCTCTGTCAAATAGTTCTCACAATATTTAGCAAAGAGTGAAGATAAATTTCCAACGCGCTTACTTGCTGATATGATGGTGATCATCTCCCTTTCAACAAAATTTTGTTTAAAAAAATGGCTCAATTTTAAGGGTTAGAGAGCTTTATTAACTGTACTTTTAGCAAGCGGTGCTTTCCTTCCCAATTTGCAAAGGAACAGAATAATATCCTTAGAAACAGCCTGAAAACAATAAGGTTTAGACAGAAGAGAATACACAGCGAGAAGACTTAAAATAGCGTAGATGGGTAAAATTATTTCAGTAGCAAATCAGAAAGGCGGGGTTGGAAAGACCACCACAGCAATCAACTTGGCAGCGGCATTGGGGGTTCTTGAAAGAAAGGTTCTCTTAGTGGATGCTGATCCGCAGGCAAATGCCACTTCAGGTGTGGGAATAGATCCTCGAAATGTAAAGACGAGTATCTATGAATGCATCGTGAACGAGATCGAGCCAAAAGACATTATCCTTGAGACCAGCTCTCCCAATTTATACCTTCTTCCTGCACATATTGATCTTGTAGGCGCTGAGATCGAGATGATCAGCATGCCTAGCAGGGAAAAGATGATGCGTTCTGCTTTAGCGAAGATCAGAGATGATTACGATTTTATCATCATCGACTGTTCTCCATCCTTAGGATTGATCACCTTGAACTCGCTGACTGCCTCAGATTCAGTGATCATTCCTGTCCAATGCGAATACTTTGCATTAGAAGGACTTGGAAAACTGTTGAACACCATTAAGATCGTTCAGTCCAGGTTGAATCCTGAATTGAGCATTGAAGGATTGTTGTTGACCATGTACGATATTCGTTTGAGATTGTCGAACCAGGTAGTTGAAGAGGTGAAGACCCACTTTCAACAAATGGTCTTCGATACGATCATTCAGAGAAACACCCGCTTAGGCGAGGCTCCAAGTTTCGGTGAAACCATCATCATGCACGATGCAAGCTGCAAAGGCGCTGTAAATTATCTTAATTTAGCACGTGAAATTCTCCAGAAGAACAATTTGACCCAATTTAACGAATCGGAGAAGGTAATTGATGTTGAAGAAAGATGAAGAAACCTGCACTGGGAAGAGGATTAAGCGCCCTTTTAGAGGATGAACGAACGGATGTAACGCAGAAAGGATCAGAAGTACACGGAACTGTCGGATCCATTGCTGAGATCGCTATCAAGAACATTGAGGCAAACCCTTTCCAACCAAGAACCAAATTCGAGGCAGAAGAATTAGAAGAGTTGGCTCAATCCATTAGAGAGTTGGGTATCATTCAGCCCATTACACTCAGAAAATTAGGCTACGACAAATACCAGTTAATTTCAGGAGAAAGAAGATTCAGAGCTTCTCAGATCGCAGGCTTGGATAGAATTCCGGCTTATGTGAGAGTAGCCAATGATCAAAGCATGCTGGAAATGGCGCTGGTTGAGAACATTCAAAGATCCAACCTTGATGCTATTGAAGTGGCCATCTCCTACCAAAGACTGATCGATGAGTGCAGTCTCACTCAAGATGAATTAAGCAAGAGGGTTGGAAAGAAAAGAAGTACCATTAGCAATTATTTGAGACTGCTCAAGCTTCCTGCTGAGATCCAAAATGGTATTCGAGAGAACAAGATCAGCATGGGACATGCAAGAGCATTGATCAACCTTGAAGATCCTGCTGAGCAATTGAAGATCTTTAACCAGATCGTAGAAGAAAACCTCTCAGTTAGAAAGACCGAAGAGATCAGCAGAGAGAAGAAAGTTAGCTCAAGCAGCTCAGCCAAGAAGAAAAGTCTTCCACTCTCCTTAACCGATAAAAAATTAAAATCAGAGCTATCTGAATTGCTGAATGTTCAAGTGAGGTTGCAGAGAAGTGATGTAGATAAAGGGAAGATCGTTATCCCTTTCGACTCTGACGAAGAGCTTGCACATATACTTCAATCACTGAAGTCTTAAAAATGAAGCATTTCCTTCTCCTTTTGATCTGTGCTTGCTTATC
Organism: Bacteroidia bacterium; assembly: GCA_030429925.1. Lineage (GTDB taxonomy): Bacteria > Bacteroidota > Bacteroidia > Flavobacteriales_E > Vicingaceae > UBA1494. Next base: position 5,515 of record JAUIGQ010000098.1, read on the forward strand.
AACGGCAATACAAGCACAGGTGGCAGATACTGTTTATATCGACAGTGTTCCCAAGCATTCGCCTTCCAAAGCTACCATCATGTCTTTGGTAGTTCCGGGTTTGGGGCAGGCCTACAATAAGAAATACTGGAAGATCCCAATTGTTTATGCTGCCATTGGATCAGCCTTCTATTTTGCCAGAGAGCAAGATAGATTGCTGAATGAATACAAAGATGCTTATCTAGCAAGAATTGATGACGACCCCAATACTATTGACGAGAAGTATGTTGGTGTTTATTCAGATGCAAACCTTCTTGTTTTGATCGATGATCATCGGGAGAACAGAGACCTATTATATGTTTTGACAGGAGTTGCCTATATCCTAAATATTGTGGATGCAGCAGTTGATGCCCACTTATACTACTTCAATGTGAGTGATGACCTCTCTGCCTCTTTCCGTCCAAACTTCCAATTTACCCCTTATCAAGCTCAACCCATTCCATCTTTTACCTTATCGTTAAAAATTGGTAAAAAGCCCGTCCCCTTGCGCTTTTGAGAATAGAATATATAATTGATAGAGTTACTTTTGAACTGCATTAAGATATGAACATAGCTATACTTGGATACGGAAAAATGGGCAAGGCAATAGAAGAGATTGCCCGCGAAAGAGGACATGAGATCGCTCTTAAGATCAACAGTGCAAATCTGGAGGAACTCAACAAAGAAAATTTATCTGAATGCGATGTAGCCATTGAATTCAGTCGGCCTGAAAATGCCAAGGAGAATATCAATAGGTGTATTGAGGCCAAGCTTCCAATTGTAGTTGGAACTACCGGTTGGTACGATAACTACGAATTGATCTGTCAGGCCGTTGAAGAATCAGGATCTGCTCTATTGGCTGCCACTAATTTCAGCGTGGGAGTGAATTTGTTCTTTGAACTGAACAAGAAATTGGCAGAGATGATGTCGCCACAGAAGGACTATAAAGCTGAGATCGAAGAGATCCATCACTTACAAAAATTAGACAGTCCTTCAGGAACTGCAATTACACTTGCAGAGGGATTGATCGGAAATCATTCTGAATACCAAGAGTGGAAAAATGAAAAGGTTGATGAAGAAGGCACTTTATCGATCATTTCAAAAAGAGAAGAAAAAGTTCCAGGAACACATATTATTAAATACAGCTCTAAAATCGACGAGATAGAGATCACACACACTGCTAAGAACCGCAAGGGATTTGCTTTGGGTTCTGTATTAGCTGCTGAATTCCTTTATGGAAAAAGTGGTATTTATCAAATGAAAGACGTTTTAAATATCTAAGCATGACCACAACCATCATCGTCCTTATCTCCTATTTTATTTTATCGCATATAGGACTCTATCTCATCTTTCAAAAAGCTGGATTAGCCGGCTGGAAGATCCTTATCCCCTTCTACGGGACATATCTAGCAGTGAAACTGATCAGAAGGCCCATTTGGTGGGTGATCGTTTACTACATCCCCTTTATCGGATTCATTTCTTGGGTAGGGATCATTGTAGAGCTACTGAAACATATGGGAATTGTCAGCTTTTGGGAGCATACTCTCGCTGTACTTTTCACTCCTTTCTATCTGACTTATGTAGGATTTAATGACCAATATCAGTGGAAAGGTTATGAGTTCATGGACAATTATCAGAAGTCGAGAAATAGAGAGTGGGCTGATGCTTTGTCCTTTGCAGTGATACTGGCAACCATTATCAGAGCCATATATATTGAGGCCTTTACCATTCCTACAAGCTCCATGGAGAAAAGCTTGATGGTAGGAGATTTTCTATTTGTAAGCAAAGTGAATTATGGAAGCAGAATTCCCAATACTCCCATCTTCTTCCCTTTTGCTCATCATACCATGTGGTTTACTGAGAAGGTGAAATCTTATTCAGAGTTGATCCAACTACCCTATGCACGATTGCCCAAGTTCCAGGATGTAAAGAGGAACGAAGCAGTTGTTTTCAATTTCCCCGCCGGAGATACTGTGGTGGTGCAACATCAGGATCAGGTGTACTATCAGATGCTGAGAGATTATGGCAGGAAATTGATCTGGGATAAATTCGATGTGATCTCCAGACCGGTTGACAAGAGAGAGAATTATATCAAGAGATGTGTTGGACTTCCGGGAGACAAGATAGAGATTAGGAATGCCGATCTCTTTGTAAATGATAAAGAGGCTTTTACAGCCGATGGATTGCAGTACTCTTACTATGTTAAAACAAACAATAAGGGTTTCAATAAAGACGAACTTTTAAAGAGAGATATAACAGAGGTGAGAACAACTGCTATGAGAGGGATCTTTGAAATGAACCTTACGGCTGAAAACCTGAAGTATATTGAGAACTTGCCTTTTGTAGATAAGGTGGAAAGAAGCTCAAAACCTAAAGGGTTCTATCAAAGTCATGAAGATTATAAGAATCCGATCTTCCCCAATACAGACACTACCAATTGGACAGAAGACAACTTTGGACCGATCCATATTCCATTTGCCGGACAAGAAGTTAGGCTGACACTTGCCAACCTGCCCATGTACGAGAGGATCATAAGCGTCTATGAAGGTAACAAGCTGAAAGTAAAAGACGGAAAGATCTATATCAATGGAGAAGAGACGGATAAGTACACCATTCAAATGGAATATTATTGGATGATGGGTGATAACCGTCATAACTCCCAAGACAGCAGGTTCTGGGGATTTGTACCTGAAGATCATATCGTAGGAAAGGCAGTCTTCATTTGGCTATCTCTAGACCCCAACCAATCCTGGTTAAAGAAGATCAGATGGAGCAGACTGTTTTCAGTCATTCACTCTGACGAAGGTGTTTTTCAAGAAAATTAGATCTGTACAGAACAATTTCCCTTTTAGTTTCTTTGCAGTAGTAAATCATAAGGATGAGCGAGAAGGTTATTCCCTATAAGGATAAAACAAGTGGTAAGAAAGAGCAGGTTGCTGAGATGTTCGATAATATCTCTCGTCGCTATGATTTCTTGAACCATTTGCTCTCAATGGGCATTGATAAAAGGTGGAGAAAGAAAGCCATCTCACTATTAAGAGAAGATCAACCGAAAAAGATCTTGGATGTAGCCACAGGAACAGCTGACTTTGCCATTGCAGCATCAAAGCTAAACCCTGATGAGATCAAGGGTATAGATATTAGTGAAGGCATGTTGGAGATCGGCAGACAAAAGCTAAAGAAGCTAGGTCAGGCTGATCTCATCGAATTGAAATACGGTGATTCTGAGGACATCCCTTTTGAAGACAACACCTTCGACGCAATTACAGTGGCTTTTGGTGTTAGGAATTTCGAGAATCTTGAGAAGGGATTAAGCGAGATCCAAAGAGTATTGAAAAAGGATTCTAAAGTTGTGATCATTGAATTTTCTAAGCCCAAGGGATTCCCGATCAAACAGCTCTACAATTTCTACTTCAATAATATTCTGCCCTTTATCGGAAAGGCGATCTCTAAGGATAGCTCAGCCTATACCTACTTGCCTGAATCTGTTAATGCATTCCCTGAAGGAAAAGACTTTGAAGAGATCTTGTTGAAATTAGAGTATGAAGTATTGAAGACCTATCCTTTGTTCTTTGGAATAGCGTCTATCTATCAAGCTAGAAAGAAATAAAGGCGAAAAGCTTACGTTTGTGTGC
>JAUIGQ010000099.1 GCA_030429925.1 Bacteroidia bacterium
CCTTGATCAATTCATCTTTGGTATTTAGCTGAGAAGCAATGCCCAGCTGGGTAGAAGGGGAGAGCTGCTTGATCAAGTCAGTTAATAGAGCTTGATTTCTATAGGGGGTTTCCATAAAGATCTGTGTGCTTCCCTCTTTTCTTGAATTTCCTTCTAAGCTTTTGATCCGCTCTGATCTGGGAGCACCATCAATTGGCAGATAGCCACTAAAGGTAAAGTTCTGTCCATTCATTCCACTGGCCATCAATGCCAGGAAAATAGATGATGGTCCTGTCAAGGGAACAACCTGAACTCCCATTCGATGGGCCAGTTGAACAAGTCTGTTGCCGGGGTCTGCAATTCCGGGACAGCCGGCATCTGAGATCATTCCAATGGAGTGGCCTTCTTTGAAGATGGATTCTAATTCTAGAATGCTTTCATCAGCATTCTTCTTGTTGTGCAGGATAAACTGACTAGGATCTATCTTGTGCTTTAATCCCCAACGGACAAAATATCTTCTAGTGACCTTAAGGTTTTCAACGGCAAAATAGTCCAAGCTTTCAATAGCTTGTTTTACACTATCACCCATATCCTTAGAGGGTATTTCATTCTCTCCAAGGGTGTTGGGAATCAAATAAAGTTTAGCCTTACTCACTTTTCAGTTGATCGATCAAGACATCGCAGGCGGCATCTAGCAATTGATATACATTCTCAAAACCTTCTTCTCCGCCATAATAGGGATCAGGTACCGACATATTGGAACCTTCGTTGGTGAGGTTGAGGATCATCTCTACTTTTTGATGATCAGTTTTATCTCTTACCAGTCTAAGGATATTCTCATAGTTGGAAAAGTCCATAGCGAAGATCCTGTCGAACTCATCAAAATCCTCTCTTCCAAACTGCCTTCCTCGGTAATAGCTAATGTCTATGCCTTTTTCTTTACTTTTTTGAACAGCTCTTCTATCTGGTGGGTCGCCAATATGGTAGTCAGAGGTGCCGGCGGAGTCTACTACTACGTCGGAGAGTCCTGCTTCTTGTAATTTACTTTCAAGAATACCTTGCGCCATGGGAGAGCGACAAATGTTTCCGAGACATACCATCAAGACTTTCATACTAACTTAAGAATCAAATGAAAATTCGGGATAATAATTAAGATGAGTCTAGATTCCAGATTCTAGAATCTAGACTCGATCCAATTACTGTATACTGATCTTCTTTTCTAGGTCGGTGATATACCCTCTAAACCTCTTGTCGGTATCAATAAGGTTATTGACTGTTTTACAAGCGTGAAGTACTGTTGCATGGTCTTTTCCACCGCAATGCATTCCAATATTAGCAAGGCTAGACTTGGTCATTTTCTTGGCGAAGTACATAGCAATCTGTCGAGCTTGAACGACTTCTCTTTTACGAGTCTTAGACTTGAGTAACTCGATCGGCAGGTCGAAATAATCACATACCACTTTTTGAATGTAATCTATGGAAACTTCCCTGGCTGTGTTCTTGACGAATTTGTCGATCATCTGCTTTGCCAATTCCAAGGTGATCGCCTTTTTGTTCAAAGAAGATTGAGCCAATAGAGAGATCAATGCACCTTCTAATTCTCTGATATTGGTGGTGATGCTATAAGCTAGATATTCAACTACTTCTTTAGGAAGCTCCAGTCCTTCATTGTACATCTTGGTTTCCAAGATCGCAATTCTGGTTTCCAATCCCGGATTCTGAAGATCTGCTGAGAGTCCCCATTTGAACCTGGACAATAGTCTTTGTTCCATTCCTTGCAGCTCAACCGGAGCTTTATCGGAAGTGAGGATCAATTGCTTTCCAGTTTGGTGCAAATGATTGAAAATATGGAAGAATACATCTTGGGTTTTTTCTTTTCCACTAAAGAACTGAACATCGTCAATGATCAGCACATCCATCATTTGATAGAAGTGAATGAAATCGTTCTGATTGTTATTTCTAACAGCATCTATGAACTGATGAGTGAATTTCTCAGAGGAAACATAGAGCACAGTTTTGTTCGGATGATTGTTCTTAATCTCAATTCCAATAGAGTGGGCTAGGTGGGTTTTCCCCAATCCAACGCCTCCATAGATCAATAGAGGATTAAAAGCAGTTCCACCGGGGTTCTTTGCTACTGCATAACCGGCAGATCTTGCAAGTCTATTGCAATCACCTTCGATAAAGTTCTCAAAGGAATAGTTGGGATTCAATTGTGAATCAATATTCACCTTTTTCAATCCCGGGATAATAAATGGGTTCTTGATACCCTTTTCTCCATTCACATCAATTGGAACAGAGACGGGTTCATTCTTCAAAGCCTGACGGTTAGTAGTAGGAATCTTGACAGTATAAGGCTTAGGACTGTGAAGATTGTTCTCCATAATGATACTATACTCCAATTTACCTTCATTCCCCAGTTCCTTCTTAATGGTCTTCTTGAGTAAAGAGATGTAATGTTCTTCTAACCACTCGTAGAAAAATTGAGAGGGTACTTGAATGGTTAATACCTTGTTAGAAAGTTTAATTGGAGTAATCGGCTCGAACCAGGTTTTGTAACTTTGTAGGCTAACATTGTCTTTGATTACAGACAAACAATTTTCCCAAACTTGGTTAAAGTCTTTACTCATCCTTAATGATTTAGTTAGTTTTTGATTGCGATAACTTACAGAAATAGCTTCCAAAATGCAAGAAAAAATCAACAATAAACTTCATTTTTCGACCGAAAAACTTCGTGGAATTTTGGCCCTGTATATTGCTGATAATCAATGAATTATAGCTACGTATATTCCCTGTTAATCGCTCAACAAATATTTGAAGAAAAAAGTGAAATAAAAAACGTTTTCTTACTTGATTATTAAAAAAAATATTACATGATATAAATTTAACATTGGTCTAAATAAGATTATAAAGAATGATAGAAGAATCGATAAAAATCAGGGTCCGATATGCTGAGACAGATCAAATGGGATTTGTTTATTATGGCAACTATGCTGAGTATCTGGAACTTGGAAGAGTTGCTGCCATGAAAAAGGCAGGAGTGTCTTACAGAGAGTTGGAAGAAAAGGGAATAGGATTACCTGTCCGTGAGATGAAGATCAAGTATCTGAGAGCTGCTTTATACGATGATGAGATAGAAGTGATCACTACAATTAAGGAAATGCCCGATAGATTGATCGTCTTTGAATACTTAATTAAAAGGGGCGAAGAAGTTCTAATTGAAGCAGAGACAACTCTCTTCTTTATGGAAAAAGAGAGTAATAAGGTAATTAGGATACCGGAAGAGATGAAGGATCAACTGAAGCCCTTCTTTAGCTGATCAAACTTTTTCAATCCCAGGATAAAATGATCCCATACAATACTACCATTATAAATAGCTGATAAATTAGGGTCATTCACTTTGCTTTTCTTGGTACTGCTTTTATAAAAGGAGAAATGAGCTTTTGGTATAGCAACAGCATGCGACCAACCATTATCAATAAGAAGCTTGATAAATGCAAAGGCATCCAATACCAGCCTCATAAACAGCTTAAGCGAAGTGAACCCTGAACTATCATTCTTCTTTAAAGTGATCAGACTGTTCCTGAAATTTAAAAATGTCTTTCTAGGGTTGCCCGAATTCATGGTGCCTCCGCCTAAATGATACACAGTGCTCTCTGCGCAGTAATATACCTTGTGACCTAGGTTCTTTGCCCTCCAACAGAGATCTATTTCCTCCATATGGGCAAAGTATCTCTCGTCAAAACCACCCAATTCTTCAAACACAGACCTCTTGATGAACATGCAAGCTCCACTTGCCCAAAAGATCTCCTTATTCTCATTATACTGCCCATGGTCTTTCTCCATCTTTTGAAAGATCCTGCCCTGACAAAAAGGGTAGCCTAAATAGTCGATAAATCCGCCGGCGGCTCCAGCATATTCAAATTCATCTTTCATGGAATGAGCCAACAACTTTGGCTGAGCAATAGAAATGTCTTTGTTTGAAGTCATCAGATCAATGACAGGTTTTATCCAGTTCTCGGTGACTTCAACATCTGAATTGAGCAGGATCAGATACTCTTCTTTGATAGAGCTCAATCCGTCGTTATAACCCTTGGCGTATCCTCCATTCTCAGAATTGATGATCAATTTCACATCAGGAAATTTGTCTTTGATCAACTGGATGGAATTGTCGGTAGAAGCATTATCGATGACATAGATGTTTGCTTCATTTGAGTGCTCTAGAACAGATGGGAGGTAGCTGTTCAAATGATCAAATCCATTCCAATTCAATATTGCAACCGCAACCGCTTTCTCCATCTGATATATCTAAAAACTAAAGGCTGACAAAACTAAGAAAACAGAACCATTGACCTACCTTGGATTGTCATATAGGTCTTTCGCCTCATCTTGAATAATAAGGTTGCTAGGGTTTTCCTGAGTTGTATTATAAGGACCGGTATTCTTAAATAGATTCTGCTCCCAGTTGGGATTATTGATCTCTCCTCTAACATTGGAATGCAAGATCTGATATCCTAACATTTCCATTGAAGGACTGTAAAAAACAAACTTTCTGTTAACCTGTCCATCTAACTTATAATATTGCCAAACACTATAAGGATAGGTGTCTCTTTGATATGGAACATTCTGCATGGCACTGGGTGGACCGTATTGCAAATAAACCCTTCCTCTTTCTGTTTGGTATCCTTTAATGTTCCCATAGCCGAACAGTTCATTCACCTTTTCAACTTCCTGCTTGTAATTCAACCAAGCTTGATGCGGATTGGCGATATCTCTCTCTTTCCAAAAGTTCAAGAAATATTGTTGCATCATTTTCAATTCACCATAATTCACCTGGTTCTTGGCATATTGAACTTCTTCAGCGGAAGAGATAGGAGCAAGGGAGCGGATGTACTCTGCTAGTTCTTCCTTATTGGTCAAAGAATCAACAAAGGTATTCTCAGTTCTTACTGCAGAATAATTCTTCAATGCCGGATTTGATCTATGAAACTCAACAGACCTGCTTTGGATCACTTCGTTTTCTCTGTTCTTTACATTCACCAACAACTCGTACTTCCCGGTGGGCAAATCAGTAAGTGAAAAAGACTGAATGATCGGCAGTACTTCTCCTGAAGTCATTCTTTTGAAGGCTCTTAAATTGGCGATGATCGCCTTGTCCTTTGGACTAACAACACTGTATTCCAATAGAAAGTCCTGTTCTTCACCCAACTCCTTATTAGAGTTGTAGATCTCAAAGTAGAAGTACATCTCATTTTGATCTAGTCCGTAGAAATGGGTAAAGCTGGGGAAGATATCATAACCGTTCTTATCGAAGATGGAGCTTTCGTTAGCAGCAACAACGGCTGTCGACAATTGAACATCAGAGATCGACAATTGATCCTTTTTAAATTCCACCGCTCTCAGTTGGTCGCTGCTTTCAACGCTTCTTCCACTGACAAGGTCCCTTGCAATTAAGGTATAGGTATAATTTCCATTGGGAATGCTGATCCTTTTAAGGTCTATCAGGTCTAGTTTTTTATCCTCTGAAGAGTATAGTGGACTGTTCAAGCGAAACTTTTCGAAGGCGACTACATTCTCTCCATCTTCTATTAAGTAAGTGATCTCGACCTGTGCTTGCTGATTCAAGCTGTCCTCAGAAGTGTAAAAGAGAGAGTTCCCATTAATGGAGAGATAGAACTCAACATAAGGCTGATCTTGATCGGTCAGGTAAAAGACCGAATAATCAAGGATCAAGTTAATGTTTGCCTTAATGTTTGTAAATAAGGGACTTAGGGCAAGAATTAGGAAAAGGAATCGCTTCATATCAACGAAATTACTTAAGGAAGACACGAAAATGTAAAATTTCGCTTCAAAAAAGAGAACATTATTTTAAGAGCTTTATTACTTTTGCAGCGGAGAAATGGCAGAGCGGTTGAATGCACCGGTCTTGAAAACCGGCATACCGAGAGGTATCGGGGGTTCGAATCCCTCTTTCTCCGCAGAAATCGCTAGAAGCTAATAAAACAGTGGCTTCTAGCGATTTTACTTCAAAAACGGGTCAAAAGTGGGGCAACTCCCAAACGTTTCTTAACCCTCTGATATACAAGTAGTCAGAATGGGTAAAGAAAAAAATGCCAAAACCTTCCAATCAAAAGATCCAACTCAATTATTTTCCTGCTGAATTGAAGATTTGCAAGTCCGGATGGACCATTGTTTACTATGTTCAGAGTCCGGGAAGTAAGAAAATGATTCGAAAAAGAATCAAGGTAAATCGAATCAAGAACAAAAAAGAAAGACTTAAATATAGTCGACAACTAATCAAAAAACTCAATTCTAAGCTTGCTATGGGGTGGAATCCCTTTATTGATGAATCCGGAGCAAAAGGTTATATCAAGCTAAATAAAGTATTGCAAGTATTCCTTGAAGCAAAAGCAAGAGAATTGAGGCCAGATTCGATCAGAACTTACAAAAGCTATTCTAAAATATTTCTCGAATATGTAAATGAGATAGATCCAGAGATGTTCGCTGTTGATTTTACTGAAAATCATGCAGCTGACTTCATGTTGAAGCTCTATCAACAAAGAAACTTGGGCAACAATACTTATAATAACTACCTACTAGGTTATAGGGTCATATTCAATTGGATGAAGAATACCAAATATCTTAATCAGAACCCATTCCAGAATATCAACAAGAAGAAAAGCCAGCACAAAAGAAGAAGAATATTAACAGACATAGAGAGATCTGAGCTCTATGATTATTATCAGGGTCATAATGAGAGATATTTAACAATGATCTTGCTTGCATTTCATGCTTTAATTAGACCTACTGAATTGACTTTCTTAAAACCGGGTGATATTGATTTCAAAAGGAATGTAATAGTTCCACCTCAAACAAAGAATGGCAACACTAGAGTAATTGCGACTCCAGAATATGTTATGAAATGGCTAAAAAGAATAGGTGTTCAATCACAACCATCAACTGATTATATCTTTAGTTCTGGATTTAGAAATGGCAGTCATAAACTGAATGCAAGGAAAATATTCACAGAATGGGAGAGAGGGCCAAGGAAAAAGCTAGGATTTGGTAAAGATGTCACGTTTTATTCCTTGAGAGATAGCGGAATTGTTCAAATGCTAAGAGATGGAATTGAATTACATGAAGTTCAAAAGCATGCAGATCATGCAAATGTTTCAACTACTCAGAAGTACATCAATATAGCGTTTCCAAAAGGGGTTGAATCCGTACGAGAGAAAAGCAGTAGATTTTAATCTACTATTTCGCTTTCAAGCTGAATATCATCCTTCTCAATGTACTTCAAGGATGAGACTAATGGAATAATTTGAACAGCCCAGTCATCTCCCAAAAAGTATCCACTCTCACCAGTTTTCAATTGACATTCATGTGGAAGGCATCTCATTCCACCATTTGTAAAAAAAGGTTCTATGTTTTCAGTAAAGAATATCATTTTGTATTAGGTCCAAAGTAGATAGGAGGAGAGATGAAATCGTTTAAAGTGCCATTATAATTACCCATTACATCAACAAGAACAGAACTTCCATCTTCATCATTACACCTCCAATATCCAATTGGAGGGTTTGCTGGTGCCGTTCTAGCATCAGCTCCATCTCTTGAATTATACAAAGCTGTTCGATCTGCAGGGCTTAAAGCATAATCGAATAGCGATATTTCATTTAGCTCAACTTGACCAAACGAAGCTAAAGGTGCATATCTGTTGATCTCAAAATCAAGACCCATATTTGAATCTAATGAGCCTGGAATAGTATTAGAAAATGATAAAGTCTTTTGAGAATTATCAACAAATCCCTTTAATCTATTTGGATTACCTGTCAGACCTCCATCAAAAATAAGAGTGATCATTACATAAGTATCAAAATCTGTGAAGGCAAGTGATCCAAAGCCATTATTTGGAGAAACATTTCCCGCAAAGAAATAAAGTACATTTGATAGAATTGCTGCTCCAAACCTCCGAGTAGTTTGAACTAATGACCCTATTGCCATATCATTCCCGGAACTTACTTTCATCCAAAAATTCAAAGATGCTGCTGTAGCAGAATTTAGTTCGGTAATGGTATCGAATGTGATCAAATCATCGTCACCATCAGTAAACAGTGCCTTATTAAAACTGAATAATTCGGTAGTAAGCTTAATTAGATCATTTTTATTAGATCCAACTAATCCGGATTTATATGTAGAGCTTTTAGATATCATCTCTAGATTATTTCAAATTCAATTGCATCATTTAGCTCTCTTTGATCATAATCATCTGGAAACTGAGGGTCACTGGATTTACTGAATCTTATATAAAATCTAACCTCATAAATTCCTTTCATAAGCGATTTGCTATAAACCGGATCCACAACAATACTTACAACTCCGTCTGTAGTTGGATCAGATAATGTCAAAGTTTTTTGATCAGCAGAAGGAGAAGTTCTGAATTCCTTCACAAGTACTTTTGATTCCTTTTTTACTTGATAAAGGTTTGCACCAACCTGACTAAACAAAGACAAATCCATAGCATTCTCAGAATCATCTAGTATTGTATAATCAATAGGTATGCTTTCTCCTTGATAGTATTGTGGCTTCATTTTAGTTCCTTTTTAATCCGCTTAATTTTTGAATATCATCCAGATCAGATTTTCGTGCACTAAAGTCCACTCTTTCCTGATCTTCTATATCCAATCTAGCTTCGACCCTTTTTTCTAGATGTCCGATTTCTGTTCGAACGCCAGTAATTCTGTCTATATTTGCGGAGAGATCTGCTTGCGCTGCAAGTATGCTTTCACTGTCATTAAGTTGGTAAGCTGCTTCAAGTTTACTTAAAGTATCCATTAAATTGATACTGGTTCCGCGCCAGGTAGCTTCACTTAAGCCAAGATCACTCAGTGCTGTCCCTGGACTGTCACCTTCAGTTAAAGTGATGCGTGCATTTTTGTTCTTAGAATCACCTGTGACTAAATCAGTATCTAAGACGAGCTTGCCGCCACTTGAGCTGGCAATCGCTCCAGAGCCACCTGCTGTTGTAAAGGCTGTGTTGATGTCGCTAACAACTGTTGCAATGTTATCGCCAGCAAAACTTAAATTTCCTGTGCTGATGATATTGCCATTGCCATCATCTATTGTGATTTTTATATCACCACTTACATTAGGGTTGGCATTTGTAGCGGTTACGTTTGCGCTTGCCC
>JAUIGQ010000100.1 GCA_030429925.1 Bacteroidia bacterium
TATTTGATAGAGAGAGTCGGGAATTGGAAGACCATCTGATGTTTTTAATATCTGTGATGCCGGTACAATGCTCAGGCTATCCAAGCTAACCGTATCAGCATTTAGTTCAATGGTTTTTGAACGCAAATTATTCCATCGCTGAGCCTGGACTAGCAAAGAAAAGATCAGCAGATAAAAAAGGAGTATGAACTTCTTGGGAAGCAAGCTATAGTATAATTGGACCTAAATAACGGCCATATTGAGGATTTAGTAGCAACTCAGGGCAATTAATTGCATATTTTTCCTGAATTTCATCTCAAAATTAAGTCTTTCATAAAAGCACAATCCATTCAACTATGAAACGCATCATCTCTTACAATGTCAACGGAATCAGAGCAGCCTTAAAAAAGGACTTTTTAAAATGGCTAGATGCAGCCAAGCCCGATGTACTGTGTTTGCAAGAGACCAAAGCAATGCCCGAGCAGATCGAAGCCGAAATTCTGGAGGAGCTCAATTACCATCAATATTGGCATTCAGCAGAAAAGAAAGGCTATAGTGGTGTTGCTATCTGGTCTAAAGAAGAGCCCAATCATGTTGAGTACGGAATGGGAATGGAAATTTATGATCGAGAAGGAAGAGTGATCCGAGCAGATTATGACGACTATTCGGTTATCAGTGTTTATATGCCTTCCGGGAGCAGCGGGGATGAACGACAGGACTTCAAGATGCAATGGTTGGATGACTTCTATAATTACGTTCAAGAGCTCAAGAAAGAAATACCCAATTTGATCATTTCAGGAGATTACAATATTTGTCACAAACCCATTGACATCCACAATCCGGTTAGAAACGCAAATATCTCCGGATTCAAACCGGAGGAAAGAGAGTGGGTTAGTAAATTCATTGACTCCGGTTTCATAGATTCCTTCCGATATTTCAATACAGAACCTCATCAATACAGCTGGTGGACATACCGCATGAATGCAAGAGCAAAGAATCTTGGCTGGCGGATCGATTACAATATGGTTAGTGATTCCCTTGCTGATCGCCTGGAAAGAGCAGCCATTCTCTCAGAGGCTGTTCACTCTGATCATTGTCCGGTTTTGGTTGAGATCAGCGACTAGAATTAATATTCTTCTGTTCAAAAGTATACGAACCGGCTTCTCTTTGCAGTAGTTATTCAGCTTACCATTGTACTGAATTATTATGACCTTATCATGAGAAATGCAGTATTGGGGCTATTGGCTATAGCTTTTATTACTTCTTGTGTTCCTGCAAGAAAGTATGAAGAGATCAAGAACAAAAGAGAGCTATGTGAAGAAGAAAGATCAGCTTTGAAGGAGCAAAATCGAAAGTTGGATGAAGACTTCAAAGAGATCCAGCAAGCGCATGAAAAACTTACCACAAGAGTAAAGGGGCTTACCAATGACACCACCGTAATGGGAAAGTCGTTGCGTTTAATGACCAAGAACTACGACAAGCTCAACAACACCTACGAACTACTCTTAGAGAAGAACCAAGAATTATTGAAGGGATCGCAGAGAGAGACGAAAGAGCTTTTCTCAGACTTACAGGCCTCTCAGTTGGAATTGCTTGCTCAGATCGATTCAGTAGAAAAGGCAAGAATGATCCTTCAGCAGAAACAAAGCAAATTAGTTGAGCTGAATGAGGCCTTGGATGAGCGTGCGAAAAGAGTGGAGGAATTAGAGGCTATTTTGCAAAGAAAAGATTCAGCCGTTAATGCCCTTAGATCCAAGGTTCAAAAGGCCTTGTTAGGATTTGAGAACAACGGTCTTACCATTGAGCAAAAGAACGGAAAGGTCTATGTCTCTTTAGAAGAAAGCCTTCTATTCAAATCAGGGAGCTATGTGGTTGACACCAAAGGAAAAGATGTACTGAAGAAGTTAGCAGAAGTGTTGGAAAAGAATGCCGATGTGAATGTTTTGGTGGAAGGGCATACAGACAATGTACCTTACAACGGCAGCGGACAATTGAACGACAATTGGGACCTAAGTGTAAGAAGAGCCACTTCTGTAGTTAAGATCATTTTGGATGGATCTTCCATGGATCCTTCAAGATTAACTGCTGCTGGTAAAGGCGACCATATGCCACTAGCAGACAACAGCACTGCTGAAGGTCGCGCCAAGAACAGAAGAACAGAGATCATACTCACTCCGAAATTGGATGAGCTTTTTGAAATATTAGATACTCAGTAAGTAGGTTAGTGTAAGCGATTCGAGATATACGCTTTCAAATTGGCGATTGGAATTCTTTCTTGTTCCATGCTATCTCGATCTCTTACCGTAACCGAACCATCCTCCAAACTTTGATGATCCAGTGTTATTGAAAGCAGGGTGCCAATGGCATCCTGTCTTCTATACCTTTTACCAATGGAATCCTTTTCATCGTATTGAAGCATGAAATCCTGCTTCAGATCGTCAAAGATCTCTCTGGCTTTTTCCGGCAATCCGTCTTTCTTCACCAATGGAAGGATGGCTGCTTGGTAAGGGCTCAACTTTGCAGGCAACTTTAGCACTACCCTTTCTGAACCATCTTCTAATTTCTCCTGAAGATAGGAAGCAGAAAATACAGCCAAGAACATTCTGTCCAATCCAATTGAAGTTTCAATGACGTAAGGAACATAGCTCTTGTTCAGCTCCGGATCAAAGTATTGTAATTTCTTACCGGAATGCTGTTCATGCTGTTTGAGGTCGAAGTCTGTTCGCGAGTGAATACCTTCCAATTCCTTATATCCAAACGGGAACTTGAATTCTATATCTGCAGCTGCATTGGCGTAGTGAGCCAATTTTGTATGATCATGGAAGCGATAGTAGGAATCATCAAAACCAAGGGCAGCATGCCACTTCATTCTCTCTTCTTTCCATTGCTCATACCATTCAAGTTCAGTTCCTGGCCTTACAAAGAATTGCATTTCCATTTGCTCGAACTCTCTCATTCTAAAGATGAACTGACGGGCGATGATCTCATTCCTGAATGCTTTCCCTATTTGTGCAATTCCGAAGGGTATCTTCATTCTAGAGGTCTTTTGAACATTTAAGAAGTTCACAAAGATCCCTTGAGCGGTTTCCGGTCTTAAGTACACCTTGGATGCACCTTCTGCGGTAGATCCCATATCGGTGCTGAACATCAGGTTGAATTGTCTGACTTCCGTCCAATTCCTAGATCCTGAAACCGGATCAGCTATATCCAACTCAATGATCAGTTCTCTAACCGCATTGAGGTCTTCTGCATCCATGGCCTCCTTGAACTTGTTCAGGGCCTCATCTATTTTCTTCTGGCGGTCTAGAACTCTTCCATTGGTAGATCTGAACTGAGCTTCATCAAAAGATTCCCCAAAACGCTTTCTCGCCTTCTCTACCTCCTTGTTGTTCTTTTCCTCTTGTTTGGCAACCCAATCTTCAATGAGCACATCTGCTCTGTATCTCTTCTTGGAGTCTTTGTTGTCGATCAGAGGGTCATTGAAGGCAGAGGTATGCCCTGATGCTTCCCAGGTTTTTGGATGCATGAAGATGGCGGCATCCAAGCCAACTATGTTTTCTTGCATTTGCACCATAGACTTCCACCAGTAGGCCTTGATCAGGTTCTTCAGCTCCACCCCAAGTGGACCATAATCGTAAGTTGCGCTGAGTCCGTCGTAGATCTCAGATGACGGATAAATGAAGCCATACTCTTTCGCATGGGCAATGATCGACTGTAAATTCTCCTCTTGATTTGCCATGGCGCAAAAATAGTTTTTTGCTTTCGGCTAGAAATGTGGGAACAAAAAAAAACCACCGGTCTAAGACCGATGGTTCTTTATAAAAGTTCAATGGGAGTGATTAGAACATGAAACCAACTCTGATCGCTCCATTTACATTCTCTCCGAAAGTGAATGAACCACTAGCAGGAGTTTTAGAAGTTGTAGCAGGACCACCTGGATTAGTAGTCTCTCCTTCAGCATTTGCTGTGGTTGAGAATCCCAATCCCACTTCAGTACCTAGGTAGAAGTTCTTAGCAAAATAGTAGTCTACACCACCAACAACATTGAATGCGATCATTGTAGACCCGTTAGTAGTTTCTGACTCATATTGCACTTGCTTTGTAGCATCATTAGGATCAACTCCGATTCTTTGATCTGTTGAAACTGTTCCGTTAGAAACAAACATGAAATCTGCTCCAACCCATGGAGACAATCTTTCAGTGCCGGCAAAATGCTTTTCAATACCTAAACCAATTCCAAAAGAAGCATTGGCGTTCACAGTCTCCAACTCAACTTGAGAACCGTTCAATGAATCATATCTATTGGAAGTATTAGCTCCAATATCCATGTGCAATGACGCTCTAAGGGCTAGGTCATCTTTAATAAAATAACGCAGTCTCAAATTGTTGATATCAATTGGACTAGCATTCATTGGTCTGAAATTAACCTCTAAAGTGATATCACCACTTGCAGGTTTAAATGCAGAACCTTCCTCCTGAGCATTAAGATCAGAAGTGGTAAATACTCCAGCTACTATAGCTGCAATAAGTAAAACTTTCTTTTTCATCTTTTTAAATTTTGATTAATGAATTTTTGGTTGCCCCAAATCTACTCAATCCTTCAAGTGGTTAGTATTTAAGCACTCAAATTGAGGGGTTTATAACTAAATTTTTTCAATGAGAAAAAGGCTTGAATTAAACGTAAATTATAGAAATATCAAGGGATACAGAGCAAAACAACTTGCGCTCAGATGGGTCAATTACTTTTTTTGAACAACCATTTTGTTCAAAACTGCTATATTTTCTTTGAAAAAATCAATGGACAAATCTGCAATAGAGGCCCATGTGTGCCACTATATTGCTGATTTAGTGTCTGTTAAGATTAATAATATGCTCTATACTTTCTCGAATCTCACCCCAAAGATCAGCACATCATCTACTTGTTCATGATAGGCTCCGGTTAAGGAAGGGTTCATCCAGCTAGTTAGCTCTGAATTCAGTAGATCCTTCTGCTTGGCAAGCTTCTCTTTCTGCACATTCAACAAGAAGCGTTTGAAAGGTTTATACATATACTTCTTGCCTTTCTGTCCTCCAAATTGATCGGGGAAGCCATCGCTGAAGACATAGACGGTATCATTGGGTTCAAGCTTGATGGTGTGCGTATCAAACTTTACTCGGTGTTCATAATCACCAATAGGTTGTTTGTTGGCTTTGAATTCAAAGAGATTGTATTCTTCATTGGAAAGGGCCAAGCGGTCTTCAGGCAATGTATCACTGAATCCACTTTGGATGTTCCTTACAAGGTACATGGGATTATTTGCTCCTGCATATTGAAGTGTGGCCGCTTCTGGGTCATAGATGCAAAGTCCTACATCCATTCCATCCTTTACACTATGCTCCGCTGATTGCAAAAGAATATCCAATACATTCTGGTTCAAATGGTCCAAGAACTCACCTGCAGACATTTCTTCAGGATGCTTAAGGGTTGATTCTAGGCAGGTATGCCCGATCACGCTCATAATTGATCCTGGAACACCATGACCTGTACAATCTGCTGCCATGAAATAATACTTCCCATCCTTTTCATGTGCCCAATAGAAATCACCACTAACGATATCCTTCGGATTGAAGAGCACCATATAGTCGTCGAAATAAGCATTCAGCTTCTTCACATCCGGCAAGATGGCTCTTTGTATTCCTTGAGCATAGGTAATACTATCCATGATCTCTTGGTTCTTCTCTTCAATAATGTCTTTTTGCTCAACGATCTCTTTGGTTCTTTCCTGTACAGTTTTCTCAAGTACGATCTTTTCATTTCTTAACCTGCGAAGATTCAGCTGAATGAAGACCACAATACAGATAGAGACAAAAACAACACAAATAGTATAGAACCACCAGGTCTTATAGAATGGAGGGGTAATGATAAAAGAGAACTGATAAGTATTGCTCAAATAATCATTTTCAGTTAAAGACCTCACCTCTAAGGTGTACGCATTGGGCTCTAATCCCTGAAAGACTATATCGCTGCTCTCTGAACTGAACCATTCATCATTCAACCCGACCAATCTATACTGATACTTGATATTCTCCGGGTTCTTAAAATAGATGGTGCTAAATGAGAAGGAAACAAAGTTCTTGTCGTAAGGAAGAGAGAGGTTTACCGGCAACTGATTACTATCTATCCTCCCAAACTCACTCCAATCTATCGGCTGATTAAACAATTTGATCTCCTCCAAAAGGAGGTTAGGCTTAATTGGGACCTTTCTCTCTAAGCTAGAATTGTATACGGTTAAACCGTTCACTGTTCCAAAAAGCACATCTCCACTTGCACGATCACTATAGATCGCATTGATATTGTTCTCAATTGCCAAAAAGCCGTTGTTCTCATTGTAATGCTTAATAGAACTAATACTTAGATCCTCTTTGAAAGAAACTCTATCAATTCCTTTATCCGTTCCAACGATAAGGGTGCTATCATTCTCAAAAGAGAGTGAGTAAATATTTGGAGAGGTAAGTTCAGAGGCATCACCGATTGGGGAGATCTGCATGGAATCCTTTTGAGGATCCAAGGCGAACAATCCACCACCATATGTTCCAATGATCATATGTCCATTCTTTGCTTCTGCCAAGGAATGGACATTCAAGTTTGACAATCCCTCCACTTCATCATAGGTAATCATCACTTGGTCCTTATAGCTAGCCAATCCGCCAAGTGTTCCTATCCAAATGGTGCCATCAGATCCTTCAATAATGGTTTGTATCTCGTTATTGATAAATCCGTCTTCTTCTCTAAAAACACCATACTCTCCATTGTAAAAAGAAAGTCCACTGCTGGTACCAATCCACACCCAGCCGGATCTAGCACACAAAACGGAGTTAATGTTGGCCCCTGCAATATAATCAGAACCAACCGTAGCCAAAATCTCTTCGTTCCAGACAATAAGTCCGTTTTGAGTACCTAACCACATATTGCCATTGGCATCAAAATCAAAGGTTCTTATGGTATTATAGAGCTCATTCTCGTAGAGAATATGCCCTTTGCTGATGATATTGTTAGCTTGAATCTCCACATTCTGCAATCCATTATCATAGGTAGCCAACCATATTGAGGCATCTATATCGCTCTTTTTGATGGCACTTATCTGATCGCTGAACAATCCGTCCTTTTTTGAATAATGAGAAAACTCAAAACCGTTCAGCTTCATGACCCCTTCTCCCATGCAACTAATCCATAAGTTGTTCTCCCTATCAGTAAAAAGGTCAATGATCTGATTTCCATTCAACCCATCCTCTGTAGTAAGGGTATGGAACTTTTCACTTTGGATATAATTAACACCACCATCGTTCGTAGCTATCCAAATGGTTGAATCAACCGCATCGATGTCTAAGATATAATTGTCTTTAAGACCGTTGAGAATACTATAATTTACTAGGGTAGGCGTGGAATTAGGCTGGATATCCTCAAACTTATATACTCCATTGTAGATCGACCCAAACCATATATTGCCCTCTGCATCCTTGGTACCACAGTAGATAGCGTTCAGATCATATTTTAAGGAAGTAGAAATGTTCTGAACATGCAGTTCATTATTCACTAGATCAATGATCTGGGGCGGACCTCCAATAAAGCCTATCCAGATCCTTTGGTGGTTATCTTCAACAATAGAGAAAACCTTATCGCTAGAAAGTCCATCATAGGGGGAGTAGTTAGATATTCGAAGACTATCTTCCAAGAAGACCAAGCTTAATCCCCCACCGGAAGAACCTACCCAAACCCTGCCTTTTGAATCTTCAAATAGCTTCACCACCGTATTGCTGCTCAATCCATCAGCTGTGGTAATGCTTCTTATCTTTGAACCATCATAGATGCTAATTCCCTCGGTGGTTGCAAACCATAGATTTCCCTTTTTATCTTCAATAATATCTCTTACGATATTGCTTACTAGTCCATTCTCTTTCTTGAAGTAAGTGTGCTTTCTGCCATCAAATTTGGAGACTCCACCACCATCAGTTCCCAACCATAAGTAACCCTTAGAGTCTTGAAAGATCTTATATACGGTATTTTGAGGCAGACCATTTCTGACCGTGTAACTGGTAAAGTTGTTCTTTTGGGAAAAAGAATTCAGAGAGAATAAAAGAAGAAGGAATAAATAGAGTAGACTTCGAATATTCATGAAGTCAAGATAAGCTATTTTTTCATGAAGATAAACTGTCCACCTTCATCACCAGATTTTCCAATTGGCTTGAAGTCAGGAGACTGATCAGAGTTGTTATAGACAGGTATTTTCAGCTTATCAAAGATTTGACTTGCATCCATCATAGGAGATTGATTCTCCTGCAATGCCTTAAGCAGATAATATGCGAAAACAGAGTGGCCGTTCTGTCCTCCATCCATCACCGGCTCAAGACCTCCTGAAGTCATGGCTTGTCTAGATTTTAGAGAATGTACTTTCTTGTAGTATTTTGGAGAGTTCTCAAAGGGCACCGACATGGTATTTCCTCTGAAGATATCTCCACTAAAGCAAGCATCTGCCACTAGCAAGGTATGATTGGATTGGATTCCCTTAATAAAGGTTTGAATGTCGTTATTGGAGATGTAGTTACTGGTAGAATTCGTGGTTGCACCATAAGGAACCCAATACCCTTTGTTCAACTCCTTTTTGAACTCTCCGTGACCAGAGTAATAAATGAACACATTATCCTCAGGTTTAACATTTTCCACCAACCATTCCAAGGATGAAATAATGTTGGTTCTGTTCGCTTGTTCATTGTACAAGGTCTTGAACTGATTGAATTTATACTTTAATTTTAAGATGGCCTCAACTGCTTTTGCATCATTGACTGCATTGTTCAAGGACCTCCAGGAACCGCTGTACTTATCTATACCAATGATCAAAGCGTAGTAATTCCCGATCTTAAGATCATCCAAGGTCTTTGATACATTTAACCCTTTCAATGGATCACCCGATCCTCTATAGGTAACATCGGCAAATTCTTCTTGAACCACATTCTCCATCAGAGT
>JAUIGQ010000101.1 GCA_030429925.1 Bacteroidia bacterium
GAGAATTTTCTGTGCGCCTGTGCTTTCTTTTGCTTCGTTTTCTTTTCACAAAAAAGAAAATGAAGAAAGATGAATTAAAAGTATCCTTGATTTTTGGATCACTTTGTTCAAGACAAAAAAAGAACAAAAAGAAAATATCTTTGAAAAATGACATTTTTCTCTTTTCAAAAATTTAAAATAAAACAATCCTCCTCCGCTATGAAAGTCGGGACAGACGCCTTACTTCTCGGCGCTTCTGCGCCTTTGAGTTTGAGCAAGAGTTTTGAGCAAGAGGGAATTGAAATCTTAGATATTGGCGCCGGAACGGGAGTCCTTAGCTTAATGATGGCTCAAAGGATACCTTCGGCTCATATCACAGCAATAGAAATAGATCAAGCTGCAGCTGAAGAGTGTGACTACAATTTTCAAAACTCTCCTTTCGCAGAGCGACTTAGTTGCATTCATTCAAGTTTGGACAATTTTCTTCGCACACGAACTCGGACTCGGGCTGGTACAGAATCACATTTCAGTTCTAAAAGTGACTTCGACTCCGCTCAGTCTGACAATTCAAGAAATTTTGACCTAATCATTTGTAATCCTCCCTTCTTCCCCGGCAGTCAGGCTGAGGGCAGCAGAAAGAAAGCCCGCGACTCCCACTCCCTTCCGGCAGCTGAGTTATTGGAAGGAGTGAATCAACTCTTGGCTACCGATGGACAATTCAGTTTGATCATTCCTTTTCAAGATGAAAAAAGGATCATTGAAATTGCTGAAGGTCTAGATCTTTTTCCAATGGAGATCTTGAGGGTGAAAGGGCGAAAAGACTCAAAGATCGTTAGGTCTATCTTGCATTTTAAAAGAGGTATGCAAAAGCTAAGTGAAACAGAAATGTATATTGAAGTAGAGAAGCGACATGAGTATTCAGATGAATATCTGCAATTGATTGAGGACTTTCTATTAATTGAGAAAAAATCTCTGTGAACCTTTGAGCATTAAGGTTTCTCTCGATACGATCAATCAAGTTTGCCGAGTGCCATGAAGAAAGAGAATCTCTTCTTCATGGTGTATCGAGGTATACTTGATCACTCGAGAACCTTAAATTCAATTTCTCTTAAACTTCTTTTTTGATAATTCATGTAATCTTTTATGCTCCTTTTCGATCAGAGCTTCTTTCTTGCCATGTGACCACTTTTTTATTTGATGTTCTCTATCAAAAGCAAAATCAATCCTATCAAAAACTTCCCAATAGACCAATTCAACGGGTAGTCTCCTTTTAGTATAATTTGCTCCCTCTCCATCCTGATGTTCTTTCACTCTTACACTCAGGTTCTTTGTACTACCGACATATAGTGTTGAATCACAACATCTCAATAAATAACAATAGGCCTTCGTCATTCTTTTAAGTTAGTTAATTTTCAGCAGAATTTAAGCTTGCCGAGTGGCCCGAAGGGATGTATCGAGGTATGCGACTATTAAAATCATCATGAACTATCAAGATACACTAAACCTTATCAAATCCCGACGATCCCTCTACCCTGCCCAGATGGACGAGAACAAAAGCATTCCCGAGGAGGATATTTGGAAACTATTGGAGCTGGCCAACTACGCTCCTACCCACAAGATCACTGAACCTTGGAGGTTTCAGGTTTATGCCGGAGAGAAGTTAATTGAGTTCTACGATGAACTGATCCGCATCAGCTCCACTTGGATGACCGGAGAAGAACTGGTGAAACTCCGCAAGAAGATGGATGAACGAAAGTCGAAAATATCGCACATCATCGTCATTATTATGAAAAGGGACGAGCAAGAAAGAATTCCTGTTCAAGAAGAAGAATATGCCACCGCCTGTGCTGTTCAAAACATCCTATTGGGAATGGGTCCATTGAATATCATTGGTTATTGGGGAACCGGAAAGGCATCTTTCTCAAAAGAAATGGCGGAATACCTGGTTCTTGGTCCCAAAGATAAATGCATGGGTTGGCTTCAATTAGGAGTTCCTAAGATCTTACCCCCGGACTCTGCTCGAAGAACCCCAGGAGATATCAAAGAAAAGGTGGATTGGAAATAGAAACAAACCGGAGTCTAGATTCTAGACTCTAGATTCTAGATTCTCTTTAAGATATTAATCCTTCAAGTATATTCCCTACAAAGTAGCTCAATACAGCTGCCGCTGCTCCAAGGAAAAGGGTTTCCAGAACAGACCTAATTCGAGAAGTTTCGTTAACATAAGACTTCAACCAACCTATTCCAACAAAGGCCAGTGAAGTGAGCAGGATACTGGTGCCAAATAGATTCTCAGCTGATTGTCTTGCCATATCCGCATCTGAAGTATAATCCCATACATAAGCGATCAATGGGATCAAACCAACCAATAAAAAAGAGACGAAGGTCATTAATCCCATCATAAAAGGAGATTTCTCCTCCTTGGTCATATTGAGTTCTTCCTTCATCATCACATCTACCCAACGATCCTTATCGGACGTGATCACATCCACCACTTGCTCTAAAAGCTCTCCTTCAAATCCTTTGGCCTCATAGATCTCTCTGATCTCCTCTCTTTCCTTTTCAGGTAGATTATCGACCTCCCAATATTCAATACGCTCGTGCTTTTCATAGCTCTCTAATTGAGATTTATTAGACAGATAACTACCTACCGACATGGCAAAACCATCGGCAAAAAGATTGGCAAATCCCAGAATGATAATGACTGATGAATCAAGACTCGCACCGGCAGCACCTGCCACCACCGCAAAGGTGGTTACACTGCCATCAATCCCCCCATAGACGAACTCCCCGATATAATCCTGCCATTTGGCCTTGAACTTAGAACCGGAGTGGAAGTGATCTTCTTGTTTTTCGTGAGACATGGAGCTAAAATTAAAATAGAAATGAGAAATATGAAAGTGGAGATATGAAACAGGATATAAGCGTTAGGAAGATAATATTCTTTATTCTTTGTTCTTTTCTCTTGCTTCTTGCTTCCTGCCTCCTACCTCCTACTTCCTGTTTCCTGCTTTTATCAAAACATTCGATTCAGATCCCTCTTAAGCGCTTCTATAGCGACTTCTGTATGGGTTCTTTCTGTCTGACTGAGCAATTCCATAATGAATTGTGAAAGCTCCAATCCACTGGCGTCATCATGAAGCTGGTCCATGCAGCTGTTGATGATCTTCTTCGTTTCTTCTCTTGCTTGCATTACCAATTTCCATGTGGGAGAAGAGATATAAAGCTGTTGAGCCATATTGTGCTCATACTCTCCCCTAATGGTTTCTAACATCACATTCTGAAGGTCTCTGGCGCTCATCCCTTGTCGGTACATTCTCATCACCATATTGCTCAGATTGATGCGTTCCAGATACAAAACCATCCTTTCGTAGGCTTGCAATCTCATAGGAGTGAGTGATTCACGATTATCGGATCGATACTTCAACTCGGTCTTCCTCAACTCCGACTCCAAAAAATTCTGCATCACGAAGTAAACTCCGACAAATACGATCGCTGCCGGTAAAATGTATTTTAAAATCTCTAATGCTACGTCCATAGGATAATTCAACTACTAAGCCTCAAAAGTAATTAATGGTTTTGAAGTAAAGGAGGTTTATGAGGAAGGTTAAGGAGGTTGATAGATCAAATGCACAGATACATAAATTAAAAAATACTAAGAGGAATTCTGATTATCTGTTTATCTGTTTATCTAAACCATCTAGATTCCAGATTCAAATTAGTTAGATTTGTCTATCTTCGATTATTCTATGAATACACTTTCAAACCGGATCAACAATCTCTCTGAATCAGCCACTATAGCTATGGCTCAGAGGAGTCGTGAATTAAAGGCACAAGGACTGGACATCATCTCTCTAAGTTTAGGAGAACCGGATTTCCACACTCCTGACTTTGTGAAGGAAGCTGCCAAGAAAGCTATTGATGAGAACTACACTACTTATACTCCTGTTCCGGGTTATTTGGAATTGAGAGAGGCTATTTGCAACAAATTCAAGAGAGACAATGGATTGGAGTACAAACCCGAGCAGATTGTGGTTTCTACAGGTGCTAAGCAATCGATCGCCAATGTTGTTCTCTGTCTGATCGATCCGGGAGATGAAGTGATCTTGCCTGCCCCCTACTGGGTGAGCTATTATGAGATCGCAAAGCTGGCTGAAGGAGTGCCTAAAGTGATCGAAACAAGCATAGATGCCGACTTTAAGATCAGCCCTGATCAATTAGCTGCGGCAATCAATCACAAAAGCAAGCTAATGATCTTTAGCAGCCCCTGTAATCCTACCGGTTCTATCTATACAGATGAGGAATTGGAAGCACTGGCAGAGGTTATAGCGAAGCACCGCGACTTTTATGTGATCTCAGATGAGATCTATGAATACATCAACTTTCGCGGAAAACATACAAGTCTTGCCAAATTTGGCAGGATCAAAGAACAAGTAATCACCATCAATGGCTTATCTAAGGGCTTTGCCATGACCGGATGGAGATTGGGATACATTGGCGCCCCTACCTGGATCGCCAAGGCCTGCAACAAGATGCAAGGACAATTTACCTCAGGTACCTGCAGCATTACTCAGAGAGCTGCCATTGCCGCTTTGGAAGCAGATCCTATGGAAGCAACTGCAGAAATGAGAAAGGCTTTCGAATCCAGGAAGAACCTTGTGGTTTCTGAACTGAGAAAAGTGGACGGATTGCAAGTGAATGATCCTCCCGGAGCCTTCTATGTATTCCCGGACGTATCAGCCTATTTTGGAAAATCTTATGATGGTAAGACCATTGGATCTGCTGAAGATCTCAGCATGTATCTGCTCAACGAAGCTTTGGTAGCCACTGTTGGCGGAGAGGCATTTGGCAGTCCCAACTGCTTGCGTATCTCCTACGCCACCTCAGAAGAGAACCTAAAAGAGGCCTTGAAAAGAATTTCTAATGCACTTTCTCAACTCTCATGAAACTAAGACCTGCAGCGCTCAATCAGATATTTGAAGACTTCAACAAGCTTACTGTTCTGATCATCGGTGATGTAATGGTGGATGGTTATTATTGGGGCAAGGTAGATAGAATATCCCCCGAAGCCCCTGTACCCATTGTTGCCGTTGAAAAAAAGGAATCAAGAATGGGCGGTGCCGCCAATGTAGCCTTGAACATACAAGCTATGGGAGCAACTCCCATCCTATGTTCTGTGATCGGTGATGATGCCGATGGAGATGAATTCATGCAGCTGCTGGAAGCAAAGAACCAAAGTGGTGAAGGCATGCTGAGGGTGAAAGACCGCAAGACAACCAAGAAGTCGAGAGTGATAGGCAATAACCATCAGATGCTGCGCATAGATTCAGAGCAAACGGACCCTATCAGTCCGGCCCTAAGCAGGAAGTTCTTCGAGAAGATCTCAGAGCTGATCAAGAGTCACAAGATCGACTGTGTAATATTTGAAGACTATGATAAGGGTGTGATCACCAAAAGCTTGATCGATAAAGTGGTAAAGCTTTGTGAGAGCAAAAATATCCCTACTACTGTTGACCCAAAGAAAAGGAACTTCTCTGCCTATAAGAACGTGACCCTGTTCAAACCCAATTTGAAAGAGCTGAGAGAAGGATTAAAGATCGACGTTGACCCGCATAATAAAGTGGAATTACTTGCAGCAATTGAACTTTTAGAGAAGAAAATAGGAAATCACTCTACCTTAATTACTCTCTCTGAATCAGGTATTTACATTCATTCACCTAAAGCCAAGCATCACATCAACGCTCACAGAAGGGATATTGTGGATGTTTCAGGAGCCGGGGACACAGTGATCAGTCTTGCCTCCCTTTGTCTGGCCTTAGACCTTTCCCCCAGAATGATTGCCGAATTATCTAATCTCGCAGGTGGATTGGTCTGTGAAAATGTGGGAGTTGTGCCTATCGACAAAGAAGATTTGAGAGAAGAAGCGTTGAAGCTATACGTTTAGTTCCAGAACCTTCAACCTTCAACCTTCAACCTTCAACCTTCAACCTTCAAAAACAATTCGTAATTTGTAATTCGAAACTTCCAATATAATAAATGATCACTTTCTCTACTTCCTATCTCCCATCCATAGCTCACTTCTCCTTGATACAAAACCATCCTGAGCACTATATTGACGGGAAAGAGCATTTTATCAAACAATCGCAGCGCAACCGGACGGTGATCTATGCGGCCAACGGTCCGCTCAGCTTAAGCATTCCACTTCAGAAATATTCCAATCACAGCCTAACAGAAGATATCAAGATCTCCTATGCTGAAGACTGGCAGACCCTTCATTGGCGCTCCTTCGAATCAGCCTACAGGAATACTGCATACTTTGAATTCTATGAAGACGATCTTCGTCCGTACTATCGATCAAAAGAGTATGAGACCTTAATGGAATTCAATGCTGTTTTGGAGAAAGAGCTCACAGAAATGTTGGGACTGGAAAGTAAGCCTAAGGCAACTACTGAGTATACTGATCAAGATCCTGATTGGAGGATGTTACTATCTCCCAAGAACAAAGAGTTGAAACAACGGTCTTACTTCCCGGCATATCAGCAAGTATTTAGCGATCAGTATGGCTTTCAGGCAAATTTAAGCGTGATAGATCTGCTCTTCAATCTTGGACCTCATTCAATAAACTATCTGAAGGAAGTGCAACTTTTTCAATGATCACCTCCTTTTCCCTCTCTATTTCAGCTGACCTTTTATAGAACTCAACCCTTGATCGAATATGGTCTCCTTTTGAATATTTAAAGATTAGATTTAATCGATGAATGCCCCTACTTAGCTCGGAAATATCCAGATAACAGATCAAGCCTTCCTGAGCTGTCTTTTGCTTGTAGTGGTAGAAAAATTCAGGCTCATATACATCACCATCGATCTCTAATCCGTAGAAGGCGGTCAGACAGTCCATCTTGACCGAATCTTCATTGATCCCCTTTATGCTCATCAGGGAGTCGTAGTTACATGCTTCAACAATTGATGATTCTTGAACACCGGAATTCATCACAATGAATACTGGTAAAACATCACTTTCAATTACATCAGCAGGGATCTGTATCGTTTTAGAAGGATCATCACCCATAAGGTTCTCATAATGTCCATGGTAAACCTGATACTTGTCGTTCTTAAAGTCTTTGATAGGAAGGGCATTGAAGATATTCTTTTCCCTTCTAATATTCTCTGCAGTGAAGAAGGTGATCACAACAAAAATGATCATCCCTACAGCCACCTTCCATTTCTTGTGATTGCTAATAAATCCATAGTAGATATTCCTGTAGAGAGGTGATAAAGTGAGAAAGCTCATCAACCTATAAATAGGATAATAAACCTTTGAGACATAAGGAATTCTCTTTAACAAGCCCAATCCTATGAAATCGATCAAATAGACCAAGGTCATAATGGAGATGATTATTTCAGCCCAGCTATCTACATGATAAAGAGATGGTGGATAAACCTCAACCAGAATATATATAAATGCAGTTATGACCGACAAAAAGAAAAATGCCCCAATGGTGCACATGAAAATAAGAAAGCTAGCAGCGAAGACTGTACTGCATACCTTTTCCAATTTTATAATGCTTTTGGTGTAATCGCTGTTCTTTTCCAGGATCTTTTTATAACGTTCATGGTAGGACAATCTATCAAGGTCGACACCATTCACATACACATAGCTCAATCCAACGAAGGCTACCCAAACACTTCTCATGATCAAATGCAAGGTAAAGCCGGCAATCAGCCAGTAATTAGCGGTTAGCAAGACTGCAAACAGAAGCTCATCGACATTTCCATTTGAGAATGCTGATATGGAATAAACATCGAGATACTCATCAAACTGACGGATCAGCGGTGGGAATTGAACCAGTGCAAAGAGAACGATCCCGGAGATCAATATCTCAGGTTCCCAGCTTTGCTCTTGAATCCTCTTTAGCCAGCCGTACTGACTATAATTCGAACCATTTTGATCCTTTTCCGAATTTGCTTGTTCTTCCAACAAAGTGAATTTCCTAAAGTGTCTAAAGGTATTAATTCCGATGAATTATATAAATAAAGTTGAAGATGAGTTGATCTACCATTTGAGTATTATTGATCTTCTCTTTAATTTAGGGCCTGCTTCCACAATCCTGAAAAGAAGACATATCAAAGGATCAATCAAAACTTAATCAAGCGAATGGCGAAAAAGATCGACCTAGAAGAAAGTAAGAAAGAAGACAGCATCAAAATGCAGATCTCCGAACTGAAGAAGAAGGCCTCCAAGATCCATTTGGGCGGAGGAAAGAGCAAGATCGACAAGCAGCATGCTAAAGGAAAAATGACCGCCAGAGAGCGCATTGATTACCTTTTAGATGAGGATGAAAATTGTATTGAGATCGGCACCTTCGTTGGAGAGGGAATGTATGAAGAGTATGGCGGTTGTCCTTCCGGAGGTTGTGTGGTGAAGATCGGTTATGTGAGTGGGCAATTGTGCATTGTTATAGCCAACGACGCCACCGTAAAGGCCGGAGCTTGGTTTCCCATAACTGCAAAGAAGAATTTAAGAGCACAAGAGATCTCCATTGAGAACAGATTGCCTATCATTTATTTAGTTGATAGTGCAGGAGTTTTCCTACCCATGCAGGATGAGATCTTTCCCGACAAAGAACACTTTGGAAGAATGTTCAGAAACAATGCAGTAATGTCTTCCATGGGAATTACACAAATAGCTGCTGTAATGGGAAGCTGTGTAGCCGGAGGAGCTTATTTGCCGATCATGAGCGATGAAGCATTGATCGTTGATAAAACGGGATCTATCTTCCTGGCGGGTTCTTATTTGGTAAGAGCAGCAATTGGAGAGCAAATAGACAATGAAACACTTGGCGGAGCTACCACCCATTGCGAGATCTCAGGTGTTACCGACTATAAAAGCAAGGATGATGCAGACTGTTTGACTACCATCAAAGAGATCATGGATAAGATTGGTGAGACGGATAAGGCAGGGTATAATCG
>JAUIGQ010000102.1 GCA_030429925.1 Bacteroidia bacterium
CTCATAATATTCATCTTCAAAGGGTTCATTGATCACAAAGTCTTTGTAGGAAGTTGATTTCCTTCCATACATCCCCATTACATTATCAGCCAATTGAAAATCTACCACTAAATTGTCTTTTTCCAACATCCAGTACTGATCATTCACTTTCTTATACTGTTGCTTTACCCTAAAACCATTGATAAAATTGATATTGGCATTTTCATCAATGGTAGCCTCGATCCTTTTGATGGCATAAGTGGTGTCATTGATCCACATGGTACCGTCAAAAACAGGCTCTTGTTTGTGTTTTGGAATAAAATCGATCTCAAAGCAATATGCATTATCAATGATCACTGTATCTTTTATGTAATAGCGATAATAGCTGAGTCCATTATTCGCGATAGGACTGATAAATGAACGTCCAAAAACGCTGATGTAGTTTTCATAGATATTTACCTTCTGGTACATATCTCCCATGAATTGGGTGATGCTCTCATTGATGTTTCCGGAGATCTTTGAAGCTTTTATATACTCCTTCTCAGACTTAGGACTTCTTCTATAGTAATAATCAGAAACAGACTCTGTCATGAACATTGGCAAGAAATCCTTTTCATCTGTGGTGTCTACATAGTCAAAGATGAATTGGAAATTCTTAAACATCTTTTTGTTCTTGAAATCCTCGGTTAGGTTGTTCAGGTCGAATTCAACCTTATTGTATACTTCGTATTTATAATAATCATATTTCTCCCGGTTATTGGCTTCTTTGTTCCTAATGACCTTTTCAAGGATCTCATGGGCGGGATTTCCGGTATACTCAACCACTACTTCCTCTAATTGTATATTTCCCGACTTCAGATTGAAATTCAAGGTTTGGGTGATATCCTTTCTCACCCTTTTGGATTGAGCTGCATATCCCATAAAACTCGCAATAAGTGAATCAGTGGGATAGTATGTCTCTATGGTGTAAAAGCCATTGATGTCTGTTGATGTTCCGATCTTGGAATCTCTGAAAACCACATTCACAAAAGGCAAGGGCTCTTTTGTAGCATCATCTATTACCTGCCCCTTTACTATGGTTTTTTGTGCATAAACAAGCTGGCCACCTAGGATGCAGAATAGCAAAAAAAGTAAGGTCCTATGGAAGGTTTTTAGCAGGTAGGTTCTCATAAAATCTGAAGGGGCTAAAATACTTATACTTTGATCTTATGAACAATAATTTATTTTAGGATTCTTTACCCACTACCGCTCTGGAAACCAGTATACTAACCTCATAGAGCACGAATAGTGGCAAAGCTACCAAGACTTGTGAGGAAATATCCGGAGGAGTAATAATAGCTGCTAATATCAATACCGCTATTATTGAGTGCCTGCGGTACTTCTTCATCAAAGATGGATTGATTATTCCGAGCTTAGAGAGGAAGTAAACCACAATAGGCAATTGGAAGATCAAGCCGCAAGCTAAAGTGATAGTGGTAACCGTTGAAATGTAAGACTTAAGGTTGATCTGATTGTAGACAAAGTCGCTTACCGTATAACCTCCCAAAAACTGCACAGAGAGAGGAGTGATTACATAATAGCCGAAGGCCACACCCATCATGAACAATAGGGATCCCCAAAACACTAGTCCTCTTGCAAAATTCTTTTCACCTTTCTTCAGAGCAGGCTTAATGAACCGCCAAACCTCATAGAGAAAATAGGGGAATGCAACGATCAACCCTGCTACCAGAGATACAATGATATGCATACTAAACTGACCTGCCATGCTGATGTTGATCAGCTCGAACTTCATTTCGTCAAAACATAATTTATCACCCATTCCCATAGAGTGAGATAGACTACAGAATGCTCTATAAGTGACAAAATCATCGAAGATGGGAGCCAGTACGATGATGTCAAAAACAATGTGCTTGAATAAAAAGGCTAAAGAGGTGGTAATGATGAGAGCAATTGCAATGCGGATCAAATGCCATCGCAAGATCTCAAGATGATCCAAAAAGGACATTTGTGAATCATCCTCATCAAATTGCTGATCGAGGCTCACTAGATCAATCCTTCTTTAAAGAGGTCGTGGAAATGAAGTACACCTACATACTCTCCTTCATCCACCACCAACAATTGTGAAATATTCTTTTCTTTCATCACTTGAACAGCTTTTACCGCCATGGTTTCAGAGCTAATGGATTTTGGATCCTTGCTCATGATATCTGAAGCATTTACACTGTTCACATCTGCACCTTTGCTCAGCATGCGCCTGAGGTCTCCGTCTGTAATAATTCCCTTCAATGTTCCATTATCAACAACGGCTGTAACACCTAATCTTTTTGAAGAGATCTCCAGGATCACTTCTTTCAGGTCTGCGCTTGGACTAACTTCAGGTTTTTCATTCTGCACGATCAGATCTGCCACTCGTAAATAGAGCTTCTTTCCCAAAGCACCACCGGGATGGTACTTAGCGAAATCACCGCTTTTAAAATCGCGCATCTTGATCAGGCAAACGGCCAGTGCATCTCCCATGACCATTTGAGCGGTTGTGCTATTGGTTGGAGCAAGATTATTGGGGCAAGCTTCCTTGTCTACATGACAACTCAATCTGTAATCTGCCTGCTCACCAAGATATGATTGCTTATTTCCTGTGAGTGCAATGAGTTTGTTGCCCATCTTTTTCACAAGTGGAACCAATACTTTTACCTCCGGTGTATCACCACTTTTAGAGATCAAGATCACGGGATCGTTGTCCTGCACCATTCCCAAGTCGCCATGAATGGCATCTGCAGCATGCATGAAAAGGGCCGGAGTGCCGGTGCTATTAAAAGTGGCAACAATTTTCTGAGCAATGATCGCCGACTTTCCTATTCCGCTTACTACAACCCTTCCGTTACAGGAGTAGATCAGCTTAACAACTTCCGCAAAATCATCGTCAATATGATCGATCAAAGAAGCGATAGAATCCCGCTCAATAGCCAAGGTATCTTTGGCAATTTGTTTAATTTCGATTGAATTTTTCAAAAAGCTCCTACAATTTTTTTTACAAGGAAATATTGCTAACTTGTAAGTCGTTCTAAGTGCAATATCTGGGAGCAAAAGTAACTGAAATATAGCAAAAGAGAGAAGATCCCATGGAGACGGTTCCAATGCAGCTGAATGCTGAGCTAAAAAAGTATTTTGGATTCAATGCCTTTAAGGGCGAACAAGAAGAAGTGATCAAGAGTCTTCTGAATGGTGAAGACACTTTTGTGATCATGCCAACAGGTGGCGGAAAATCTATGTGTTACCAGCTTCCTGCCCTTCTTATGGAGGGAACTGCAATTGTGGTTTCACCCCTTATTGCCTTAATGAAGAATCAGGTGGATGCCATTAGAGGTTTCTCTAGTGGCGATCATATTGCTCACTTCATGAATTCCTCTTTGAATAAAACGGAACTTACCAAGGTAAAGAGTGATCTGGAGGCAGCCAAAACCAAGCTGTTATATGTAGCTCCGGAAACTTTGACCAAACAAGCAAATATTGATTTCTTCAAAACCATCAATATCTCCTTCTTTGCCATTGATGAAGCACATTGCATCTCGGAATGGGGGCATGATTTCCGTCCGGAATACAGAAGATTGAGAGAGATCATTGAGGCCATTGACAGAGTTCCCATCATTGCCCTAACGGCAACGGCAACTCCAAAAGTTCAACAAGATATTCAAAAGAACCTGGGCATGACAGATGCCAATGTGTTCAAAGCATCTTTCAATAGAGCTAACCTCTATTACGAGGTCAATCCAAAACAGAAAGAAGCCAATTCTCAGATCGTTAAGTATGTGAATCAGTTCAAGGGAAAATCCGGAATTGTTTATTGTTTAAGCAGAAAGAAAGTTGAAGAGCTTGCTGAAACCCTGCAAGTGAACGGGATCAAGGCTCTTCCTTATCATGCCGGACTTGATGCCGGTAGCAGAGCCAAGCATCAAGATATGTTCTTAATGGAAGAGGTTGATGTGATCGTGGCTACCATAGCTTTTGGAATGGGGATCGATAAGCCGGATGTGCGTTTTGTGATCCACCATGACATTCCAAAAAGTTTAGAAGGCTATTATCAAGAAACCGGCAGGGCAGGAAGAGATGGAGGAGAAGGAAAATGCGTTGCATTCTATAGCTACAAAGACATAGAGAAGCTTGAGAAATTCTTGCAAGGAAAGCCTGTGGCTGAGCAGGAGATCGGCAGGCAGCTGATCTTCGAGACGGTTTCTTACGCAGAAACGGCCATCTGCCGAAGAAAACAGCTCTTGCATTATTTCGGAGAGAGATACGAAGAAGACAATTGTGGAAACTGCGACAACTGTCTGAACCCTAGAAAAGAATTTGAAGCTAAAGAGAATGTGGTTCTCTTGCTCAATACTATTGATGCATTGAAAGAAAACTTCAAGGCCAATTATCTTTCCAACTTTTTAGCCGGGGAAGTGAGCAGTGAGATCAAGTCATTGAATCACGACCAGCACCCTTCTTTTGGCGCTGGAAAAGAAGTAAAAGAGATCAAGTGGAATTCAATTATTCGACAGTGTATTATCGCTGATCTGGTTATCAAGGAGATCGAGAATTATGGTGTGCTCAAGATAAGTGAGAAGGGACGAAAGTTCATGAAGCAGCCTGAGAGCATCATGATGGTTGAGCCTAAGAAATACACCGATCCGGAAGGGGCAGCAGTGATTGCTGCCGGAGGCAAGGGCGGAGGAGCAGCTGATGAAGGACTCTACAATTTGCTAAAGGATCTTGTAAAAGAAGTTGCAAGAGATGAAGACCTTCCTCCCTATGTGATCTTTTCTGAGCCATCTCTGGAAGACATGGCTACTCGCTATCCAATAACCATGGAAGAGCTGACCAATATTACAGGGGTAGGACAAGGAAAAGCAGAGAAGTTTGGTCAGGTTTTCTTAGAAACTATCAAAGAATATGTAGAGGAGAACGAGATAGAGCGACCGGATGATATGGTGGTAAAGTCCGTGGTCAATAAATCAGGTCTAAAGGTATATATCATTCAGAGTATCGACAGAAAGATGCCTTTGGAAGATATTGCAGCTGCCAAAGGGAAAGATGTAGATTTCATTCTGGGAGAGATAGAGAATATCGTTCTCAGCGGAACTAAAGTAGATCTAGACTATATCCTTGAAGACCTCTTGGATGAAGAATATCAAGAAGAGATCTTTGATTACTTCAGAGATACTGAAGAGGATTCCATTGAA
This sequence comes from Bacteroidia bacterium, assembly GCA_030429925.1. Lineage (GTDB taxonomy): Bacteria > Bacteroidota > Bacteroidia > Flavobacteriales_E > Vicingaceae > UBA1494. The sequence goes on from JAUIGQ010000102.1 coordinate 5,202, forward strand.
GATGCAGTTGAAGAATTCGAGGGAGTCTATTCAGAAGAAGAGCTGAGAATGATGAGGATCAAATTCCTCTCTATCATGGGTAATTAAGCAAGCTTGGTTTCCAGTTCATCCACAACTTCATGTTGCCTCTCCCATTGAGCCATCATCCCTTTTAATTCATTGTCTTTCTGTTGCCAATCGGCGATCAATTGCTTGTTTTCTTCCGGGCTCATTCCATCAGGATCTTTCAATTTCTCATTGATCCCCTTTAATTCAGTCTCCAGATCTGAAACACTCTTCTCCAACTTCTCCAACTTCCTGCTCTCTCTTTTCAGCTCTTTTCTTAATTCTCTGCTATTCTGGCCATCCTTGCTATTGACACTTGTCTTCTCGCTCTCTTGCTCCCTTTTCTTATCTGACTTTCTGTTGATCTGATCATTCTTCTTCTCGCTTTCCCACGCTCTTATATCATCGGCCTTTTTCTTGCGCAGGAACTCTTCAATTCCACCTAAATGTTCTTTCACCTTTCCCTTGCTGAATTCATAGAGCTTATCTGTTAGTCCCTTTAGAAAGTCTCTATCGTGAGAGATCACAATCATGCTTCCATCGTATCGAAGGAGAGCATCCTTTAAAATGTCTTTTGAGCGGATGTCAAGGTGATTGGTAGGCTCATCTAATATCAAGAGGTTCACGGGCTCTAGCAGAAGCTTACAGAGGGCTAATCTAGCTCTTTCTCCACCCGATAATACTTTCACCGGTTTATCTGCATCATCTCCTTGAAATAAGAAGGAGCCCAATAAAGTTCTGATCTTGGTTCTCACTTCTCCTCTTGCAGATTCATCAATGGTTTCAAAAACTGTTTTCTTAGGGTCCAATATCTCAGCTTGATCCTGTGCATAGTATCCGATCTTCACCTGATAACCAAGCTCCAACTCTCCTTCAGTTGGCTTCTCTTCCCCTACAACCAATCTGCTAAGGGTAGACTTTCCTTCTCCATTCTTTCCTACAAATGAGATCTTATCACCTCTTTCAATGGTCAGGTCAACACCTTTGAAGACCTGCAGATCACCATAAGATTTAGCAACATTCTGGATCCTAAGACTTACTTTACCGGAGTGAGGTGCAGGAGGAAATGAAAAACGCATAGCAGTGGTATCCTCTTCCTCTACCTCTATCTTTTCCATACGGTCCAGGGCTTTTATCCTGGATTGCACCTGAACGGCCTTGGTTGCCTTGGCACGGAAACGCTCTATAAATGCTTCAGTCTGTTTGATCTGCTTCTGTTGGTTCTCATAGGCAGCCATTTGCTGCTCTCTTCTTTCTTCTCTGAGCTTCAGATACTTGGAATAGGGAGCATTGTAATCATAGATCTTACCCATAGAGATCTCAATGGTCCTCTTGGTAAGATTATCAAGAAAGGCCCTATCGTGAGAGATCAAAACCACTGCTCCCGGATAATCTTGTAAAAAGCCTTCTAACCATTGAATGGATTCAATATCCAAATGGTTGGTAGGCTCATCTAAAAGCAGAAGATCAGATTCTTGGAGTAAGATCTTGGCCAGCTCAATCCTCATTCTCCATCCACCACTGAATTCATCCGACAAGCGACTGAAATCATCCCTCTCGAAACCTAAACCAATTAATACTTGCTCTATCTTACCTTCAATGGCATCAACCCCTAAAAGGTTTAGCTTCTCGTTAAGTTCTGAAAGTTCATCCAGTAACTGAAGGTAAGAATCAGACTCATAATCCTCTCTCACCGCTAATTGATGGTTGATCTCGTCAATCCTATCTTGCAGTTCTTTGCTTTTCTCAAAACTACTTTCCGCCTCTTCCCAGACCGTGCGACCGGATATAAAATCCATGTCCTGAGGCAAATAACCGATCGTATAGCCTTGGGGGTATGAAACTTTACCTTTATCTAACTTTTGGATTCCCGCCATGGCTTTAAGCAGGGTAGATTTACCCGCACCGTTCTTTCCAACAAGACCCACCCTATCGTTCTTATTCAGAATAAAGGATATCTCATCGAACAAAGCGCGATCAGCAAAAAATAAAGAGGCTTGACTAATTCCGAGCATGGGTGCAAAATTACCAAAGTACTAAGGGAAAGACGACATTTGTATTATGAAGAAAAGTCTTTTGATCAAGCGTACTGCTCATTACCATATACAAGAAGGGAAATCTGCTGATCACATACTCTATATCATTCATGGATATGGTCAGTTGGCCAGTGAATTCATTGAAGAATTCAAGTGTTTGAAGGATCAGGCAGTAGTAGTAATAGCGCCTGAGGCAATCTCTAAATTCTACAATAAGGATAGAAAAGCAGTTGCTAACTGGATGACTTCTCATGAGAGGGAAGATGAGATAATTGACTATATCAACTATCTAAATGATCTGCATCAAAAGATCAGCAATACCTATCAAGCTAAAGATTATTCTATACTTGGGTTTTCTCAGGGTACATCAACCGCTCTCAGATGGATGAAAGCAACAGATCTAGCTTTTAAAAATGCTTATATCTGTTCCGGCTCTATCCCACCGGAGATCAAAAATGGGGATCTAGATAAGCAATCAGCTTGTCACTTCAACTATTTTTACGGAGACAATGATCGGTTCATTGACGAAGAGAAGGCAGCAGCATTGATGAATAATTTTCAAAGCTTGGTCAAGAACCTAAAGGTTGTTCCATTTCACGGCAAACATATTGTCAGCGAGGAATGCAAAGATCAGATCATTGAGAACCTCAATTGATCCTGCTAAGGACCTTTGGTTTGAAGAAGAAGGTCAATAGAAGTCCTCTGCTAATCATGAACAAGGTAAGAGACATCCACAATCCATGATTTTGATACAGAGGAAATAAAAGGAAGTAAGAAGGTAGGAAGACCAGGATCGTTGAGACGAGCATGGTGTTTCTCATACTTGCTGAAGTTGTTGTTCCTATATAGATCCCGTCCCATATAAAGGCGAAAATATTTATGATAGGTGCAAGGATCAACCAAAAGAGATAAGGCATGGCAGCATCCACAACTTTAGTTTTGTCAGTTAGCAGGTTCAAGATCTCTTCTCCAAAGAGAAGGAAGACCAAGGATAGAAGAATAGCTATAAGAAGTCCCCAAAAGAAAGAATACTTCACAGATCTTATTAGCAGCTTTGATTCTCCCTTTCCAAAGTATTTCCCGCAAATAGCTTCAGCCGCAAATGCAAATCCGTCGATTCCATAAGCAGAGATAGTAATAAACTCCAAGAGAAGCACATTGGCTGCACCTAGGATAGGATCTATATTGGCGGCTTTTGCTTTGAAGAAGGAGAGGGTAAAGATCAAACAAAGAGTTCTGATCAAGATATCTGAATTCACACTCACAAAGGCCTTCCATTTACCGCTAAGATGTGAACGGAGGTTTTGAAGCAAGGAGGGAATTCCTAGTCCATACTTTTTAGACAAAAGAATAAAAGCCGCTATGAGTCCAAGATACTGAGCGATAACTGTTCCTTGCGCAACTCCGGCAATCTTCATATTGAACTGATAGACGAAAAGAAAACTTAGGAGTGCATTCATACCATTGACAACTATGGCTAAAACCAATGCTGATCTTGAATCTTGCATCCCCAAGAACCAACCTGTAAACACATAAACAGAAATAGTGGCTGGGGCGGCCCAGATCCTCCAACGAATATACTCTACCAGTAAGGATTCTACCTCCGTGCCGGCATTCAAGATCTCAAGGGCTAAAAGTTCAATAGGGATTTGCAG
>JAUIGQ010000103.1 GCA_030429925.1 Bacteroidia bacterium
AGTGATCTTATCTAGCAGAGGCACAGTACTTTTCATACTCTCTCTAAAATGCTTTTCGAAAGCATTCATTTCCTCTGCAATTGGCGCCTTTATCTTACTAACAGAAATACTCATGGAAGGCACAAAAATAAGTGAACTTAATGGGATAGAGCGGCTTTATTCTTATTGGCTAATTGTCCGCAAGCTGCATCAATATCCTTACCTCTACTTCTGCGAATATTGACTACCAGGTTCCTGTCTTCCAGGTATTGAGCAAATCTATCTACTTTCCTAGGATCAGCTTGTTGAAATTCTCCTTCATCTATAGGATTGTATTCAATGATATTGATCTTACAAGGAACATTCTTGCAGAAATCTGCCAACTCTTGAGCATCTTCTAATTCGTCGTTGAAGTCCTTGAAAATGATGTACTCATAAGTTACTCTTGTTCCGGTCTTGTCGTAAAAGTGCTTCAATGCCTCTGCCAACGCCTCTAGATTGTTCTGTTCATTGATCGGCATGATCTTACTTCTTTTCTCATCATTAGCAGCATGTAGAGACAAAGCCAAATTGAACTTAACCTCATCGTCACCTAGACGTTTGATCAATTTCGCAATTCCTGCGGTAGAGACCGTAATTCTCTTGGGAGACATTCCCAAACCATCTTCAGAGGTGATCTTCTCAACCGACTTGATCATTTGGGAATAGTTGAGAAGGGGTTCTCCCATTCCCATATAAACTATATTACTAAGAGGCTTTTGATAATGTTCTTCTGCTTGCTCTCTCAAAATGGCCACCTGATCATAGATCTCATCAAACTTGATATTCCTGGCCAGATCTAACCTGCCGGTTGCGCAAAACTTACAACTCAAGCTGCAACCTACCTGAGAAGATATACAGGCTGTGATCCTATCTGTTGTTGGGATCAGCACTCCTTCTGTGATCTTTCCATCAGCCAGTCGGAATGCATTCTTTATCGTACCATCATTACTATGCTGCTGCTCAGCGATACTAACCGCCGGCAATTCAAAATGCTCTTCCAATAAAGCTCTGGTATCCTTAGAAAGGTTGCTCATTTCCTCAAAGCTTCTCGCCGACTTCTTCCAAAGCCACTCTTCTACCTGCTTGGCGCGAAAAGCTTTGATCGAATGTTCTTCAAAAAAAGAAACAAGCTCCTCTCTGCTCAGCTCTCTGATATTCCTTTTCTTCTGCTTGTTCATAAGGGGCAAAGTTAATCTTTATTTTTGCCCTCATGGCGCGGATCCTTAGGGCTAAACTATTATTTACGGGAGATGGTAAACTCATTCCAAATGGAATGATCCGGATCAATGAAGTAGGACGTATCCAGGATATAGGTTATGAGATCAAAAGTGATGAGCTTCCCATTGAGGAATATGAAGCTCTTTGTCCGGGATTCATCAATACACATTGTCATTTAGAGCTTTCTCACCTAAAGGGAAAGGTTCCAATGCATGGGGGACTTCATCAATTCATTCCTTCACTTCAATCTCAAAGAGATATGTCAGAGGCAAGAATACTGGAGGCAATTGAGGAGTGGGACCAAAGAATGAGAGCTCAGGGCATTGTTGCTGTTGGCGATATCTCCAACAGTCACCACAGCTTAGCATGCAAGAAAAATTCAGAGATCTACTACCATTCATTCATTGAATTATTTGGATTAAGAAGCCATAAGGCAGAAGAAATCATCAATAATGGATTAACACTAAGAGCTAAATTCATTGAAGCTGGAGAAAGTTCCAGCCTTGTTCCACATAGTCCTTATTCTGTATCTGAGTCACTTTTTGAATTGATCAGAAAGAATGAGAAAGTAGGTCCTTTTAGTATTCATAATCAGGAATCTGAAGGTGAGATCCTGATGTTTGAAAAAGGAGAAGGTCCACTTAAAAAGATGCTCACTGATTTTGGCAATGAGGAGAGTAGTCTTGTTCAAAAGGGAGAAAGCTCTTTAAACTACTCTCTTCCTTATCTTGACCCAAAGATCAATCTATTGCTGGTACACAACACATTTACTTCCAGAAAGGACATAGAAGATGCAGAAGAGAGACATCCAAATTTATATTGGTGTTTTTGTCCGAATGCCAATTGGTACATTGAAAAGAAACTGCCAAACATTCCTCTCTTTATGGAGTTGGGTGTCAACTGCACACTCGGAACCGATAGCCTTGCATCCAACCACAACCTATCGATCCTTTCGGAAATGCAATTGATCCAGGAGAACTATCCAGATATCAAAACTCAAGAACTTATCAAATGGGCCTGTAAAAATGGAGCAATGTTTTTGGAGCTTTCCAATAAAGGGGTGTTTAAGGAAGGGGCACAGCCGGGCATCAATGAGATCAAAGGTTTGGAAGATGAAGGCAAGCTGACGAAAGATTCAGCGATCTCAAGAGTTTTTTAGAAGAGCTGAGGCTATCTGAAGATCTGAAGGTTGAGTGATCTTAATATTCTCTCTATTTCCTGCAACTAGATGGATCCTTTCTCCATTCGCCTCCAATACAGATGCATCATCGGTATAGCTGCCATCCAATTCAGCATAAGCTCTTTTTATCAGGCTAGTGTGAAAGCACTGCGGCGTTTGAACGATCTTGTATTGAGAACGATCTTCCGCTTTAGAGGTCTGGCCCTCTACCTTTCTGATCGATTCAGCCATATCCACGACAGGAATTGCATTCCCATGCTCTTCAGCTGAATTGAAAGCGCTGATGATGCACTCTTCACTGACCAAAGGTCTTACAGAGTCATGAATTCCCACTAAAGCGCCTTCAGGTATCAGTGCTAAACCTGCCTTAACAGATTCCGTTCTTTCCTGTCCGCCTTCAGCTATTGGAATAGAGCTATAGACCGAGTCTGCTGCAAGAGTTTTCCAGTCATCTAAATGATCTTTGGGCAAGACCAGCACAAAATTTATATTGGGAATTGCCTTTCTGAAGGCATCCAAGGTATGGAGTAAAATAGCCCTGCCATTGATAGGAAGGAATTGCTTGGGAGTATTACTTCCCATTCTCTTTCCTATGCCTCCGGCAACAATGAGGGCGTACTTTTCCAAAATATTAAATGATCAGCATGGCATCGCCATAGCTGTAGAATCTGTATTTCTCTTTGATCGCTTCCTTGTAAGCTTGCATGATTAGATCATAACCACCAAAAGCCGCTGTCATCATCAAAAGAGTGGATTCTGGCATGTGGAAATTGGTCACCATCATATCAGCAATACTGAAATCGTAAGGAGGGAAAATGAATTTGTTCGTCCATCCTTTGTATGGCTTCAAAAAGCCATCTGTAGAAACAGAAGTTTCAATGGCACGCATTGAGGTGGTACCAACAGCACAAACCTTGTTCTTCCTCCTTTTAGCTGCATTAACCATATCTGCAGTACTTTCTGGAATTTCAGCTTCCTCTGAATCCATCTTGTGCTTTGTAAGGTCTTCTACCTCAACAGGTCTGAAAGTCCCTAAACCAACATGCAGTGTTAGCGGCGCAAATTCAACACCTTTGATCTCCAATCTCTTTAACAAGTTCTTACTGAAATGCAAGCCGGCAGTAGGAGCAGCAACAGCACCTTCATTCTTTGCATAAACCGTTTGATACCTTTCTTCATCTTCCGGCTCAACTTCTCTTTGAATGTATTTTGGGATAGGAGTTTCACCCAATGATTCGATAATCTGCTTGAATTCCTCGTGTGTTCCGTCGAACAAGAATCTTAATGTTCTTCCTCTGGAAGTAGTATTATCGATCACCTCAGCCACAAGATCGTCATCACCAAAATATAGCTTATTCCCTATTCTGATTTTCCTTGCCGGATCTACCAAGACATCCCACAAAAGGTTGTCTCCGTTCAATTCTCTCAACAGAAATACTTCGATCTTGGCACCGGTCTTCTCCTTATTTCCATACAATCTAGCCGGAAAAACCTTTGTATCGTTCATGATCAAGACATCACCTTCATCCAAGTAGTCAACAATCTCTTTGAACATCTTGTGCTCAATAGTGCCTTCCTTTCGGTTAACAACCATCATACGAGATTCATCTCTGTTCTCTGCAGGATATTCTGCTAGTAAATCAGAAGGAAGATCAAACTTGAATTTTGAAAGTTTCATGCTCTATATCGATTAAAAGGCTTGCCAAAAAATGAGGCGCAAATTTAATAAAATATGTCTTAAACCCCACGTCCCAACTTAGGAGCTCAGAGCTTCTTCCCATTGGGGAATATCTTGGGCATCTTCTACCTTGTATTCTCCAATGCGAGTTCTTCTTAATTCCTTTAGGTAGGCCCCACAACCCAGTGATTGCCCAAAGTCATGCGCAATGGAACGAATGTAAGTTCCTTTAGAACATCTTATCCTAAAGGAGATTAATGGCAATGCTACATCAGTGATCTCAAACTCATAGATCTCTATCTCTTTCGGTTGAAGCTCCACTTCTTCACCTCTTCTTGCTAACTCATATGCTCTTACCCCTTTAACCTTCTTAGCTGAAAAGATCGGTGGCATTTGAGCGAGCTTTCCCGTCATCTCCAGGGCTGTTTGACGGATCAATTCTTCCTTAACTGAATCTAGCTCTTTGAAGTTCTCTGGTTCGCTTTCCAGATCGTAAGTTGGGGTGGTAGCTCCAAGAAAGAACTGACCTGTATATTCCTTTTCTTGGTTTTGGATCTCAGATATTTTCTTGGTGAACTTACCGCTGCATAGGATCAACAATCCGCTTGCTAGAGGATCTAAAGTACCGGCATGACCAAGTTTGATCTTTTTTTTCCCTTCCTTCTTTTGAATGAGCCATTTCAATTTTTTGACCACATCAAAGGAAGTCCATTCCAATGGCTTATCTACCAGTAGGACCTCTCCTTCAGTAAAATTAAAACTCATTTATTTGAAGATAGGGAACTTAATCTTCAGACTTTTCAGCCTTCTTCACAATGGCATATACTCCCAAACCTAATCCGGCAAGCACTACCAATGGCGCCAAAGTAATTCTTCTAAAAGAGAATAGCTCATCGTAGTTAAAGACATTTGGATCTTCAGACCCTCCGCCTGACATCAGCAAATAACCAATGATCACCAATCCTACTGCAGCACCAAATAGCTGATAATTAATCTTGCCAAAAGGCAGTTCATCTTTTGCTTTGTCTTTCATCTCTTCTAATATAAATCTCCACTTTGAAGTCTTAGGAACTTGCGAACAGCCAGAGCTGTTGACACCCACGAAATTAGGATTCCCATCAGTAATACCAAAGCGAACAGGATCAGATAAACGTTAAAGTTTTGTAATTCAATGAATTCCGGAATATTCTTCTGAACACTGAAGATGATCGCCAGTAACAAGGCAATGGCAATCAAGCTGCTTATGATCCCGTTCAGTATTCCTCTTGCTACAAAAGGTCGGCGAATGAAAGAAGAAGTAGCACCTACCAATTGCATGGTCTTGATCAAAAATCGCTTGGAATAAATGGCTAGTCTAATGGTGTTATTGATCAAGGCGATTACCACAATTAGGAGCAACAGACTAAATACCAACAATACAAGACCTATTTTTTGAACATTCTCATTGACTGCAGAAATAAGGTCCTTCTGGATCACTACTTCCTTCACCAAAGGAGAGCTTTTCAGATCTGATTCGACCCACTTAATACTGTCAGGCACTGCGTAAGCTGCAGTCATATAGACATCAATACTTGCCGCCAATGGGTTATATCCCAAAAATTCAACAAAATCCTCTCCCAACTCATCTTCCATGATCTTGGCAGCCGTTTCCTTAGAAGTAAACTCAATACGATCTGTATATTTCTTCTTTCTCAGTGATTCCTGAAGTCTGCTGATCTGAGATTCACTTACATCTTCTTTCAAATAAAGTGAAACTCCTATGTTCTGCTTCACATAATCTGAAAGGGTTTTGGCATTTAGCAATATCATAGCCAACAGACCCAATAGGAAAAGCACAAGAGAAGTGCTAATAATGGTTGAAATATAAGTGGTCCTAACCTTCGGCTTCGGACGCTGTTGTTCTGCTTTTGCCATTGTAGATATTGGTAGCTAAATTAGAATTATGACTGATGATATACAAATGTCTTATGCTTTCAGCACACCCAGCTTGATTCCCATATGTTTTCCAAAGGTCCTGATCTCATCGGCCATCGCCTGATCCCCGGTAGCACGCTCAAAAACATCTGCCAGAGTGATGATATTCTGGCAACTGAATTTTTTCATCTCATCTACCATCATGTCCTTTGTCCAAAGATCTATTCGAAGTGTATTGTTCTCATCTTGGTCCCATAGAGCAAGCATTACAGCCTTTGAAAGATTTGCACCTTCCTTTTCAGAGCCCTCTGCCTCCCATTTGATCTTCTCAGGGATGTGGTTCTCATCTAATTCAATGGAAAATTTTATTTCTGACTTTTTCATAATTATAAAAGATTGAGAATGGAGGCGGAAGACGAATACCAGTCAATCAAGTTCTCCAGATTCCAAACTCTAGATTCTAGTCTCTAATTAGGTTTGTATTTCGATTCTCTCAAGATCCTATTTGCATCTTGGATACTCATTAATTCTTTTAGGTCGATGTCTTTATTTCTGTCCATAAACTCCTTTACGATCTCATATCCCAGCCATTGCCCGATCCTACCGGGACTTCCCTCAGGGAAACCGGGAATGAATGGAGCATCACCCATATACTTTCTGATCTTGTGATTCTCTGTGCTGAAGAACAATTCGAATTCTAAAAAGTGAGACCATACTTCAGCTGCATTATCAGTGCACCATTGAAGATCTTCTTCCTGATAATCTTGCAATAAATGCTCAGGAGTATTGGGTAAGAAAGCAGACAAGAGATAGGTGATCTTTCCTTGATACACCATTTGCTCCAATAAGTTCTGGGCTTCAGCTGAAGGAAAATCTGTCAGCAGCCAGGCTTTCAATGCATCTGCAACGATGAACTCTCGACTGAAATGAGCGAATTTATAGGCGGGAATACCGGCCTGAGGATATAATTCAAACTCTTTTCCCAGATAATTGTCCAGACCGATCACCAATAGACTATCGTCAACAACTGTTGAATAGGTAAAGGCTGAGATCATACTTTTTACTTTGGGAATTGAAGCATTTGGAAAATGGGATTGATATCTCAAGAACCCTTCTTCCAATTCCTTTAATTCGACTTCCAGTTCCTGAGGTGGGTAGGTTTTCTTTACAGCCTCTAGAAGTTCCAAAATATTTTTATCTGCTGTGAATTGCTGAAATGTGGCAAGGGTGAGTGAATCTCTAAGATCTCCAAACCTCATAATGGCTTGAGAATACAATGGAAGCAATTGAGGATAAGCAGTCTGCAATTCCTCTATCCTTCCTCTATCCAGCTGATCACCTCTCTTCTCAAAGAGGTCCAACTCAAATCTCTGCCAGTGCAGATCTGCTTGCTTTCCTTCCAGGTCTGTATCCCATCGATTGCTATCACAAGCAAACAGTCCTACCAAAATGATTGTTAGAAAAGTATAACGCCTGAGTAAATTCATTTAGATAAAATCGACTTAGATTTGTGGCAACAAAGGTAGAATTAATGAAACAGCTATTAGTCTTATTATTCTTGATTTTTGGAGTTGGTGAATTAACCGCCCAAAACAAGCTTCGATTGGGTTTGACCGCCTCTCCCAATATTGGATGGATCAACCCTGACACCAGAGGAGTTGATAGCGATGGCAGCAGATTGGGTTTCAAGTATGGAGTGATTGTAGATTATAGTTTTGCTGAAAATTATGCTTTGTCTACCGGGGCATTCATCAATCATATGGGAGGCAAGATCAAGTTTCCCGAAGAGATCAGCTCTAACTCATTTGGTTCTAGTGAATCTGTTGTAAAGCTTCAATATGTAGATCTGCCGATCAGCTTGAAACTGAGAACAAATGAAATTGGATATATCACTTATTTCGGACAGATCGGATTTGAGGGGTCGATCAATATTGGCGCTAAGACCGACCTTAAATCCTTTGACTCAAACGGTAAAGAAGTATTTTCTGCAGACAATGAAAAGATCTCAGATGAGATCAAATTATTTAGAGCCAGCTTGGTTGTTGGTATTGGAGCTGAGTACAACATTTCCGGAAATACTTCAATAGTTGGTGGATTGAGCTTTCATAATGGCTTCACTAACATCTTTGATTTCGATGTTCCTAAGACAGACAAGAATGGTCAATTGCTAACCACCGGAGAGACTCAGAAAGTGAAGGCCAACAACAATTTCATTTCCCTAGATATAGGAGTACTATTTTAGTCTAGATGAAGATTGCTCTCGCACAATTGAACTATCATATTGGAAATTTTGATTCCAATAGCATGAAGATCATTGATGCAATTGAGACTGCTGAATCCAATGGTGCAGAACTCATTATTTTCTCTGAATTGGCAGTCTGCGGTTACCCCCCCAGAGACTTTCTTGAATTTTCCGACTTCATTCGGTTGGTAGAAGAGTCCATAGAAAAGATTGCAAAGGCTAGCAAGAATATTGGAGTGATCGTTGGGGCACCTGAAAAAAACCCCAATAAAAAGGGCAAAGACCTATTGAACTGTGCCTACTTCCTGCATGAGGGCAAAGTAGTTTCCAAACATTACAAGCAATTGCTTCCCAATTACGACATCTTTGACGAATACAGATATTTTCAGCCTGCATCTAAGGTGGAATGCGTAAAATTCAAAGAAAAGACAATTGCTTTAACTATCTGTGAAGACCTTTGGAATATAGAAGGCAGCTATTTGTATAAGAAATCTCCAATGGAGGAATTGATCAAAGAAGAGCCCGACTTTATCATCAATATTGCCGCTTCTCCTTTCACTTATGATCAGATCGAAAGAAGAAATAAGGTCTTTCAATACAATACCAATAAGTACAATAAGCCTATCCTTTA